>CAZYNU010000004.1:0-48738 GCA_964648045.1 uncultured Candidatus Peribacteria bacterium | reverse complement strand
GAGGCACGGAGCCGAGGCGGAGAGGCTTATGGCGCGACGTGCTTTTTGGGCACTTTTTGTCGCGCACAAAAAGTGCCGTTCGTCTGCAGAGAAAAAGGTCGCACTCAAAACGATGCCCGCTACACTCTCCGCTGTGACCGACAAAACCCCCGACACCACCGAGCATCCCCGCACCTGGAAGCAGAGCCTCCTCTTGGCTGCGGCCGTCGGCGGCGGCACCGTGGCCGTGGCTGGACTGGCAGTGCTGACCATCCTATTGAACCTACCCCAGACAGACACCCTTCATCTCCTGCCTGCCCATCGCACGATCGTGGCCCTCACGGGCGACGACCCACGTTTCCGCCAGGCCTTGGCAGCGGCGGCGCCAGGCTTGCAACTGCCGGCTTCTGGTAGCGGTCGCGTCGTGGCCCTACTGGCCCTGGATGACAATGCGGAAGAGTGGGTGACACTACCGCGAATCGGCGCCGACCTCGACGATCCAGCGCTTGGCCTCTCCCCCGCCGCACGCGCCCTACTTGGCACCGGCGATTCCCTTGCAGCAGAAGCAGTGCCCGCTGCCCTGCCAGCGGACAGCGATCTACTATTTATGGCCAATGTGCCGTGGCTGCGCGCCCGGGCAAACCTCCACCCCTTTGCAGCGGCGGCCCTCACCGGACGCAACGTGCTGGGCATCGGCCTCAAAGGCGGTCTCTGGCAACTCTCGGTAGACGGCGGACCCGTCGGCGACGGCCTAAGCCGGGCATTGCCACTTGGCCTACGCTCGCCAGCCTTGGCTCTGGCAGCGGCCGATCTGCCAAGTCTACTCACTAGCGTGCAATCGTGGCAGCAGCCCGATGCCCGCCTCATCACGACCGGCCTCGTGCGGGCAGCCGCCGGGCAGGCACTCGGCCCCGATGCCCTCACTGGCTCCACTTTGGACGCCCTAAAACAAGCCACACTGTTCAGTATCGCACCTTCCGGTTCCGGTTCGGCGCGCTTTGCGGCGGTACTGCCCAGCAATGCCGACGATGCCGCGGTGCTTATTGAACAGTTTGGAGCCGCCTTCGGCCGCTCGCTCCCGCGCGCCATCGTGGCTCGCCAACAACTCGACAAAGACCACGCGGTGATCGACGCCCGCCTGGATACCACCGGCATCCAACGGACCGAAAGCGATTTTGGCGGCTGGACGGCGGTATCGTGGACACACTCGGGCAGCTTGCGCGGGCTGGCCGCCGCCTCTTCCAGGCTGGAGAATCGCCTCCTGCTAGGCAGCGATACCGATGCCTTAGCCGGATTCTTGGTCGATGCCTCACCCGATCGGCTGCCTATCCTTTCCACGCACGGCACACTGGCTGCCGCGGGCGTAGTGCGACCGCCGCTATTGGCACCACTGTTACCGCCTTCCAGCGCCATCCTGCTCACGCGCGGATTACTCGCCTCACTCCCCCAAGTGCCGGTGATTTTCTGGAATCTCACCGCGCAAAACGGCGTCTGGAGCCTCCTGGCCGAATTGCCGCCCAGGTGACGAGCCGTCATCCGGCCGCGGTGGCAAGTCGCTACTAAGTCAGGTAGAGTCCACCCGTTTTCCGATTCCTCCTCACTATGTCTTTCCTCCGCGCCGCCAAGCTCCTCTTCCCGCTCTCGGTCATTGCCGTGGTCGGATCGATCGCGCTGTTCTTCTATCCGGGCCCCCGCCTGAGCATCGAATTTACGGGCGGCACGCTTATGGAAGTCCGCGTTCCCGACACCGTCACCAAGGAAGCACTGGAGCAGAATTTGGCAGCGTACGACTGGCAAGAGGCAGGTGCCGAATCAGTCAACGTGGCCAAAACGGCTAACGGTACGTACTTCCTGCGCACCGCGAACCTCGACCCCGAGCAGCACAAGGCCGTCGTTGCCCACCTGACGGGCGCTTTCCCCGAACTGCAGGAGCTGCAGTACACCTCCATTGGACCCACGGTGGGTGCCTCACTTGAGCGTCGCGCGCTCGCCGCACTGATCGTGGCCGCATTGGCCATCATCGTGTACCTGACCATCGCTTTCCGCACGGTACCGCGCGACCTGTCGCCCTGGAGTTTCGGCCTGGCCGCCGTGGCCGCTCTACTCCACGACCTCGTCATCGTGATGGGCATCTTCACCATCTTGAGCCACACGACGAGCTTCCAAGTCGACACGCTCTTCGTCTCGGCCATGCTCTCCATCATGGGATATTCGGTAATGGACACGATTGTCATTTTCGACCGCATTCGCGAAAACCTGGCCATCGAAGGCCGCCGCGAATCGTTCGCTGCCGTCACGCAGAAAAGCGTGGTGCAGACCCTCACGCGCACCATGAGCACGGCCGTCGTCACGCTCATCATGCTCACGTCCCTATTCCTCTTCGGCGCCGAGAGCATCCGTTGGTTCATGCTCGCGCTCATCTTGGGCACCGTCATCGGTACATACTCGTCGTTCTTCGTCGCCACGCCGCTCATCGTCTACCTCCGCCGGACAAACCGGTAATCCCCTCCCGCCATGCCCTCCACCACCAAGATTGACCGCCCCGGCAAGGGGCAGATCATCGCTACCGTCACCGTCGATCCGCAACAAGTCGGCGTCGCCGAGCAAAAGGCGCTAAGCCGCCTGGGCCAGCGCGTGAACATCAAGGGCTTCCGCCCCGGTCACGTGCCTGCCGAGATGCTGCGCGAGCGCGTCAGCCCCGGCCAACTTCTGGAGGAAGCCGTGCGCGAGCTGATGGCCACAGTTATCCCCGAGTTGCTCTCAAACGAAAAGATCGCCCCCATCGTGCCGCCGAACATCGAAGTACAGTCACGCGAGCCGCTGGTTCTCAAGATTACGTTTGTAGAGCGCCCCGAGGTGACCGTGAAGGGTGCCGACAAGATCAAGGTAGAGAAAAAGGAGAAGCCCGTCACCGACGCCGACGTGGAACGCGTGGTCACCGGCCTGCTCCAGCGCTTCCGCGAAACCAGCCCCAGTGACGCCCCGGCCAAGCTCGGCGACGAGTTAGTGATGACGGCCAAGGCCACCGATGCCAAGGGCGCCGATGTGTCGGAGCTTGCCATGAACCACCAGCGCCTGCTGCTCGGTTCCACGCGCCTGGTTCCCGGCTTCGATGAGGCACTGCTTGGCCTGAAGGCAGGCGACAAGAAAACGTTCACGCTCACCATTCCCAAGGACGCGCCGGCCGAACACTTGCGCGGCACCAAGGTGACGGTGGAGGCGACGGTGGAAAGCGTCATGAATGTGACACTTCCTGAACTGACCGATGCCTTCGTGAAGGAGCGTTTCGGCCTGCAAACAGGCGCCGAGATGCGCGCCGAGATTCGTACCTCACTCACGCAGGAAAACGAGAAAGCGGAACGACAGCGCCGCGAACAAGCCGTGTTCGATGCCCTGCGTGACGCCGTGCGCGTAGAGCTTGCCCCGCCGTTGGTGCAAGCCGAGGAACGCGTACTTTTGAACGACCTCGTGGAACAGCTGACCGCCCAAAAGCGCACGCTCGCCGAGTGGCTTAAGGAGAGCGGCAAGGATGACGCCACCTTCCAGAAAGAACTGACCGAGCGTGCCTCCGAGCGGCTCAAGCTGCGCTTCGCCCTGGAAAAAGTGTTGGAGGAGCGCAGTCTTGAGGTCACCGACGAAGAGCTCACCAAAGAGATCGGCAGCATCCTCGAGACCGTGCCCGAAGACCGCCGCGAAGAATTGGCCGATTACTACTCACCCACGGGCGAGGGCTGGGCACAGCTCAAGTGGCAGCGACGCGTCGAGAAGCTCATCGCTTCGTACCTCGGCTGACGGGCACGGACGCCACGTCCGCTTTCACCCACTCCGCCGCGATCCGTCGCGTCTCGGCCACGGTCTTGATGGCCTTGCAGACTACGCGATGCACCACGACGTGCTGCTTCGACACCACGCCAACGATGGCGTCGCGCACCTTTCGCGCATCGGGTTTGCAGCAGCGGGCAAAACGATGCGTCAGGCGAACGTCGGTTTGTAGACGCACGGTCCAGGTTGCACCGTCGACAGGCTTGGCACCGGGAACCGACGCAACGGCCAATGTCTTGGCGAGGGCGTCGATGGCACCAAGGGCTGCAGCCAGCTTGAGCTGCCCCTGCCCCAAGCGCACCAAAAACTCCTGACGCGCCTCACGGCCGGCACTCTCACCCTTCAGGGAGGAGAGCAAGCTGAGGTCGGCATCGAGCTGGGCCAGACGCCGTCCCTTCAGTGCCACATTGAGCGCCTCCCTACCGCGCTCCAGATACGACTCCCGATGACGCTCGGCCAAGGCCTTGCGCAAGCGCGTGCGCGCGGCAGCCGTCTTGAGCAACGGCATCCAGCGGACGGACGGGTGCGGCTCGCTGGCACGAATGATCTCGACCACGTCGCCGTTCTCGAGTGGATGCTCCATGGGCACGATCTGGCCGTTCACTTTGGCCCCCTTATAGGAAAGACCGAGTTGGGTGTGCACCGAGAAAGCGAAATCGAGCGGGGTTGCCGCCAGTGGCAACTCCACCACGTCGCCGCGGGGCGTCAGGACGAAAATGCGGTCGTGCCCTTCGTTGCCCATATCTTCCCCTTCAGCTGCCCCAGCCTCCGGCCGGCGGACACGCAACCCAGATCGCGGAGCGACACCTTCTTTATAACTCCAGTGCGCGGCCACACCCAGCTCCGCCTCACGATGCATCGCCGCCGTGCGGATTTGCACCTCCACCAGCACGCCCGGGGGCACGCCGGGTAAATGTGTGAGGGCCGTATGTAAGCTTTGGTAGCCGTTTGGTTTGGGCAGGGTGATGTAATCCTTAAAACGATTCGGGATGGAATGCCCCAATTGATGCAGGCAACCGAGAGCACGGTAACAATCGGCAATCTCCGGCACGATGATGCGCAACGCGAACAAATCGTACACATCTTCAATGTCGCCCATCCCCTTCTCGCGCATTTTCGCAAAGATGCTGTAGGGCTGCTTGGCACGAGCCTCCACCCGTACCTGCAATCCCTGCTGGCGCAGCGCCGCCGCCAACTCCACACCCACGCCACCAAGAAAATCGCCATAGCGCCGCTTTAAGCGATCAAGCTGCGCCGTAATACCCTCGCTGTCGGTGGGGTAGGCGATGGGAAAGGCCAAGGCCTCCAATTGGTGCTTCAGACCGTAAATACCCAGCCGAGCAGCGACAGGCGCATACACCTTCAGTGCCTCGCGCGCGAAGGGTGCTTGGCGACTAGGAGAAAGCAACGAGAGATGCTTGAGAATCCAAAGCTTCTCACAGAGCGTCACGAGCACAGCACGCGGGTCGGCACTCAGATTGAAGTACGCCGCGCGCAATTGCCCAATGGGCAGGCGTTGGCCGGCGGCCTGCACGCGGTGCAAACGGTGAATGGCCGGCACCAGTGCCGCAGCATCGTCATCGAAGGCGGAAAGATCACGGGCAGTCGCATCTTTGGCGTCGGGTAAAAACTGCAACAAGCAGGCTAAGACAAGCGCCTGGTCCGGATCGTAAGCACGCAATTCCTCCAGCACGCCACAAACGAACTCTAGGCGTGAGACTGCACCTATTTCAGCAGCCTGATACTGCGGGACGATGCGCTCCCACACCTGGCGCAACGTTCGGCTCGGGAGGGGGAGATCCCAAGTCGCGATGGTCGCCAGCAGCTGATCGGCAGTCTGATGCACGGGGCTCCCCATGCTACGCCGGTTTTCGCTCGAGCCACAACGTGACAGGGCCATCATTTACGAGCGTAACGGCCATATGAGCCCCGAAACGGCCACGTTCGACAAGCTCCACACCGGCTTTCTGTAAGGCAGTAGCGAAGAAGTCGACCAGCAAACTTGCTTCAGCGGGCGCGGCAGATAGTGAGTAGTCGGGCCGATTTCCACCCTGCACGGAGCCCATCAGCGTGAACTGAGACACAACCAGCGCACTACCGCCCGCCTGCACGATCGTACGGTCATTGAGCTTGTCTCCCTCACCCATAAACAGGCGCAGGTTGGCGATCTTCTGGGCCAGCCACGCCGCCTCAGTTGTTGAATCACCCTTTTCGATGCCAATAAAGAGCAGATAGCCCGCTCCAATGGCACCAAGAATCTCCTCTTCAACGCTCACCGAAGCCGAACTCACCTTTTGTAGAAGAACACGCATGAAGAGATCCTAACAGAATTCCAAGATGCCTTGACACTCCCCTATTCCTGAGTACACTTCTGGTCAGTCCCGAAGACCGGAGGCATTAGGACGCAGTCCGAAGGTAAGCCCTCCCGAGGCATACAGCATCGGTCACCCGGTTCCGACTTGATGATTCGTGCCGTGTGCCTCGCTGGTCTCCCGGGCAAAGGGAACCAGCGAGTTTTGGTTTTGGTCCCTTTTCCACCCTGACCTTCCTTTTCCTCTACCCATGGCTCTCTCTCGCAGTCAGAAAACGGCGCAGCTCACGGAGCTGAAGGATAAAATGCAGAAGTCGCAGTCCATCATGTTCGCCCAGTACTCTGGCCTCACCGTGGCCGCCGTCAGCAAACTTCGCGGCAAGCTGAAGGAAAACAAGGCCGAGCTGAAAGTGGCCAAAAAGAACCTGATGCAACTGGCTGCGAAGGAGTTGAACCTCCCCGAGATTAGCGAGGAATCCATGGAAGGCGCTGTCGCCTGCATCTTCAGCTTTGATGACGCGCTGGCTGGTGCCCAAGTGACGTTCGGCTTTTCGAAGGAGAACCCCCAGGTGAAACTCATTGGTGGCATTTACGACGGTAAGCTCGTTTCCGCCACAGAGGCGGTCATGCTGGCCAAGATCCCCTCGAAACTCCAGTTGCTCGGCATCTTCGCCGGCATGCTCAACACGCCGCTGCGCAGCTTTGCGATTGGCCTCAGCGAACTGGCCAAGAAGAAGGAAGCCCCCGCCGCACCCGTGGCCGAGCAAGCCAAGCCTGCCGAGGCTCCAGCCGCCGAATCTCCCGCTCCGGCCGCCGAGGCCACCCCCACCCCCGCCCCCGAAGCTCCGGCTCCCGCCCCTGAGGCGGCCGCTCCCGAGGCTCCGGCGGCGTAAATCTGCATCTTCTTATCTCTCTTTTCCCTTCCTCTCATGTCTGACCAGGTTACCCTCTCCGCCGGCGAACAGGCGGTCATCTCCGCCCTCGAGAAGCTCAACGTCGTCGAGCTGAACAACGTCGTAAAGTACATGGAAGTCACGTACGGCATTTCCGCTCAGCCCGTGGCCGTCGCCGCTGGCGGTGGCGCTGCGGCTGCCGGTGGTGACGAGGAGAAGAGTTCCTACAACGTCGAACTGACGGACTCTGGCGCTCAGAAGATCGCCGTCATCAAGGTGGTCCGCGAGATCACCGGCCTCGCCCTTGGCGACGCCAAGGCAGCCGTCGATGGCGCTCCGAAGGTCATCAAGGAAGGCGTGGCCAAGGCCGACGCCGAAGCGATGAAGAAGAAGCTTGAGGAGGCTGGCGCCAAGGTGACCCTGAAGTAAATCGTCGATCCCATCGAACAAGGGTCCGAAAGGGCCCTTTTTCGTGCCCGCGACCCCACCCCATTTCCGTCGTCGCTACCCCCTGTATACCGGTTTTAAACCAGTATTTTGAACCGAATCATTGACAAAATCGCCTCTAAAGCTTAGTGTGCGGTTGTACCAGTCCTTCGGTGTCCTATCGGTCTCCGAGAAACAGAAGAAGGCTCACGTACAACTTTATTCCCCTTCTTTTGTTCCAGTATGGACCAACAGATCCAGTGCCGCGATTGCGGTTCCACGTTCACCTTTACGGCCGGTGAGCAGGAGTTCTACAACTCCCGCAACTTGTCCGCTCCGCAGCGCTGCAAGGCCTGCCGTGATCAGCGCAAGACCCAGAAGATGGGCGAGCGCGAGATGCACGACGCCGTCTGCGCCCAGTGTGGCCAGGCCTGCCAGGTGCCCTTCAAGCCTCGCCCCGTCGAGGAGGGTGGACGCCCGGTGCTCTGCCGCAACTGCTTTGCGGCTTCGCGCCCTGCCTGATCGGACGACCATCCCTTCAGACTCGAACAAGAGCCGCCCTCACGGGTGGCTCTTTTCGTAGTACGCTCTGGATATGACAATGCCAATCCAGCGCCGATGGGAACTCGATGTCCTGCGCGGGGTGGCGGTCATGGGCATGATCGCCTACCACGGGCTGTACGACGCAGCGGCCGTTGGTCTCACTAGCATGAATCCGCTTTCGGATGGCTGGCGGTTGTTCGCGCGCGGGGTACTCGTGCTCTTCTTACTCGTGAGCGGGGCCAGTGACGCCCTCTCTGCCGCCCGTGCATCAAATCGAACAACGCGCTGGCGTAAGGCGCTGCGACGCGCGGGGGTACTGGGCACCGCCGCCCTGCTCGTCACGATCGGCACCTACCTCGGCGCTGGCGAGTTCTACGTCCGTTTCGGCGTGCTGCACTTCCTGGCTGTGGCCGCACTGGTACTGCCGCTCCTCGACCGCGTACCACCCTTGGGGAACCTCGCCTTCGCGATGATTCTGACAGCCATCAGCTGGCCATTCCCATCGTTCACGGGCTCGACGTGGCTGCTACCGTTTGGCTTGCCGCCGCCCGGCTTCATGACCATGGACTACGTCCCGCTGCTGCCGTGGCTGGGAGTCATTGCCATCGGCCAAGGTGCGGGACGCTGGCTGAAGGGGCCGCCATCGTCACCCCCCTGGCCCGAGTTGCAACCCCTCGCCAGCGTGGGGCGCTGGGCGCTGCCGATCTACCTGCTGCACCAGCCCATCCTCATCCCCGTGTTTTGGCTACTCTCACATTGGGAAAAATGACGGACAGACGCCGCGTGCGCTGCTATCATGCCCACCGCCATGACGTTTCGTAGTCGCAAGGTGAGCCAAGAACAATCGGCCGTCGCAAAGGCCGCCGGGGCCGCCGCTTCGGGGGCGAAGAAGACCATTGGATCTTTTGCGCGCAAAGCGCTCTCGACCGACGCGCACGCACCCGCTGCCACTCCGACCAATACAGAGAACGCTACGCACCATCGCGATCGCCGCGTGCGTATTCTAACCCGAATTCTCGTTGTCCTCTTTGCCATCCTCTGCATCGGCACGGTGGTCAATCTGGCGCTGGAGGGAATCTTTGGACTGCGCATGCTCAACCTGCAGTCGGTCATGAGTACCGTCGGCACTCCGCCCCCGACCGATGCCTACGGACATACCAATCTGCTCGTGCTGGGCGTGGGCGATAAAGACCACGACGGCATCGATCTGACGGACACCATCATGGTGGTCAGTCTCGATCCGAAGGACACAAAGACCGTGGTGATGCTCTCCATCCCGCGCGACCTGTGGCTGACGAAGATCGACCACGCCGCGGATGGCCGCATCAACCAACTCTACCGTGACATCAAATCGTGGAATCGACGCCAAAATCCCGACTTAAATGAGAACGACCTGGCCAAACTGGCAATGGTCGGTACCGCCGAAGAGATCGGCCGACGCTTGGGGATGGAGATCCACGGCGTCATTAAGGCCGATTTCACAGGCTTCGTGCAGGCCGTCGACGCCATTGGCGGCGTGGACGTGGAGGTACCCGACGACATCATCGACCTGGAATACCCCGGCCCGCACGAGGGTACGTTCGAGCCATTCCGCATTTCGGCCGGACCGCAGCACCTTGATGGCGAAACGGCCTTGAAATACGCACGCAGCCGCCACACCACCAGCGACTTCGGCCGCAGCGCCCGTCAGCAGCAACTCCTCTCGGCCATGGCCGCCAAGGTGCGCGACCAGGGTGTCCTCAAAAACCCGGGCACGATCCTGACGCTGCTCAAGATCGCCGGCGAGCACGTGGCCATGACGATGAGCTCCACGGAACTCATTGGCCTGGCAGATGTTGCCATGCGCCTGGACCTGCGTCACCCGCTCACCATCCAACTGTCCACCGACAGCCAGGCAGCCGGCGGCTTCCTGTATCCGCCGCCCCGCGACCAATTCGGCGGCGCTTCCGTGTTGCTTCCCGAGGGCGGCAGGGACGGCTGGCAGCAAGTGCAAGACCTGGTCACGCTCGCCATTCAACAGCGCCTCCTCGCCCGACCGCACCAGATCGCCGTCGAAAATGCGGGCGCCCGCTCTGGTTTGGCCAGGAACCTTGGCTTCGAACTGATGCGCTTTGGCTTCAACGTGGTCGACATTCGTAATCGACCGAAGGCCGAGGACGGCTCGGACGACGACGCACCCTATTCGGTCGTCCAAACGACGGACGGCGACCCCATCGGGGCCTTCCTAGCGGGCCTTCTCTCGGTTCCAACGGAGCCACTTCCTACCGGCGCTTTGGCGAGCATCACCACCGAGAATGCAGCTACGAGCAATTCGGGCGCCGTGCTCGACGACTTACAGACACTGCCACTCACGCAAGTGATCCTAGCCGAAGATTATGCCTTTAAGGGCATCTCTGACCTCCTCCACCCCCAGCAGTGACCCCTCGTGAGATCGTGGCCGAGGCCTGGGCCATCGCCAAGCGCGAGAAGCGTCTGTGGCAGTGGGGCTTCGTGGCGTCGTTCTTCGCCATCCTGCTCAGCGTCAAATTCTTAAGCTTCCAAGCCTACATCATCTACGAGTATTTCTTTGGCCACAACCAAGCCGGCATGTTCGACATGGAACTGTGGCTGATCAACAACACGCCTCAGTGGTTCTGGATGAGCACGTTCGCCATCTTCATCATTCTGCTCGTCATCGAATTTTTCACGCCTCACTTCACCGAAGGGGCGATCATCGGCCTGACGGTGAAGGCGCATCGCGGCGAACCGCTAGAGGGCGGCTTGGTATTGGGTCTCTACAATTTTTTCTCGATGTTCGCGATCCACGAATTTTTCTTTCTGGCCAGTTGGAACCTGGTGATTTCTGGTATCTCCCTCACCTTACGCTATCTGCCGCCAACCACGCACGCCGTCATCATCCCGACAATTCTGTTTCTCTTCATCTTCAGTAACTTCTTCAGTTTTTTGACGAGCTTCGCGCCCGAAGGTTGCGTCATTAAGAAAATGGGGCCGGTAGAAAGCGCCATGCGCAGCTACAAACTGATTGTCAGTCACTTGGGGCACGTCGTCTTCCTACTCATTCTACTGCTCGTCATCAGCGTGCGCATCATCATCAACACGTTCGTGGTCTTCCTCATTCCGGCCGCGGTGGTGGGCATCGGCCTGCTACTGACCTACGTCTTCTCACCGTTCGTCAGCTACATGATCGGCGGCGCGCTGGGCATCGTGCTCATCGGCTTGGCGAGCTATTCACTCGCCTATCTGCACATCTTCCGCCGCGCCGTATGGACGCTCACCTTCTTGGAATTGGACGGAAGAAAGGACTTGGATCACCTGTGAACAACGGTTCCACAGGGAGTGTGAACCGATTCATTTGACAGTGGACGTTCGTGCACCTATGCTGGTGGACGACCGTTCCCCATCGCCCATGACGCTCACTCCCCACCAGCGCACGGCGCTCAACTACATCCGCGAGTTTCAGCGGAAGCGCGGCTACTCGCCGTCGCTCGCCGACCTGGCCGTAGCCTTTGGGGTGCGCAGCAAGAACGCCATCGCCAAGGTGGTGAACGTGCTGGTGGCGCAGGGCTTCATCGAAAAAGATCCCAAGGGCCGCATTAAAATTATGGAAATGCCGCAAGAGGCCGCTAGCAACGATGCTCCAGCCGCCTTCACACTGCCACTCTTTGGCCCCATTGCCGCCGGTTTCGCCGCCCCCGTGGAAGAGCAGGCCGAGGAACTCGTCTCCATTCAGGACTACGTGGTGGGCAATAAGAGCGCTAAAATCTTCCTCCTGCGGGTAAAAGGCGAAAGCATGATTGACGCTGGTATCCAAGAGGGCGACCTCGTGGTGGTGGAACGCGGCAGAGAACCACGCGTGAACGACATTGTGGTGGGCGTGCTCGACGGGGAATACACCCTGAAGCGTCTCAAGCGTGACAAAGGTAAGTTCTACCTGCAGGCCGAGAACCCAAAGTTCCCCGATCTCTACGCCGTGGACGAACTCCAGACAGCCGGCGTGGTGAAGGGGGTGATTCGGAAGTATTGAGTGACGACCTCTTCCTCTTCCATGCAGCGGTTGATCCTCATCAACGGCCTGCCAGGAAGCGGCAAAAGTACCATCGGACTGCTGCTACGTGATGCCTTACAACCAGCTGCCTTCGTTGATACAGATCATCTCATGCGTGTGAAACCGTGGCCGACGGATGGGAGTATCTATGAAGAAACTTTGGAACGAGCCTTGATGGTGGCCCAGGACTTCTTCTCGCGTGGTATCCCGACTGTCATCGTCAGCGGCTGCGTGCACTCGCCCAGTCTGTTCCAAACAGTGGCGTGGACGATGGATCTGTCCCTGGTGCAGTGCACAGTGATCGCGCTGCAGGTTGAGGAGGGCGTCAGGGAAGACCGACAGAAGGCGCGTGGAAAGGAAGTGGATGTGGGCACGGACATGTTCCATCTCGCCGCTAAAGATGTCGATCCAGCTCAACTCATTGGCATCGATACCAGCGAACAAGCGCCGGAAGAAACCATACAAAGCCTTCTGACACAGCTCTCATTCACCCCTCACTCATGACCATCCGCCCCAACCTCGCCGGCCCGACAAAGGAAGCCAATGAGTGCCCGCTCTGCGGCCTGGCGTTAAAGCGCCTGGCCCTGCCGACGCCCGATGAGCTCTTCTACATCGGCTGCAGCAAGTGCGGCACCTACCGCATCGCCGCCGAGTATTTGCGTCACCCTAGCTGGAAGGAGAAGCTCCGCAGCAACGGCCCAGCCCTAGCAGCGGAGATGAAGCAGGAAAATAGGAACGGTGAGAAATGGCCGACGGTCAGCGTGGAAAAAATTCGGTCCCTGTAATTTCACCCCTATGATCGCCCACCTCGATGCCGACTCGTTTTTCGCGTCTGTGCTGGTCCGCCAGGACCCTAAGCTGCGGGGTAAGCCGGTGCTGGCGCTCGGCATGGGCGGCGGCTGCGTGATTGCTGCCACGTACGAAGCGAAGGCTCACGGCGTGAAGACCGGTATGCGCCTGGCGGAGGCCCGTACGCTCTGCCCGGGCGCCATCGAGCGGCCGTGCGACTTTGCCGAGACGCAGGTGGCCTCGCAGCAGATCGAATCGATCGTGGCGTCGACATGCCCCATCTACGAGCAGATGTCGGTGGACGAGTGGTACATGGACCTGCGCACCTGCCTGGGCGGCGACCCCGCCAAACCCAAGGACTGGGCGACAGCACTACGTGACCGGGTGAAGCGCGAGACGGCCCTGTCGGTCTCGGTGGGCGTGGGGCCGACGAAGCTTCTGGCCAAGATGGCCGGCGAGTACCGCAAGCCAGCAGGCGTCACGGTCATCAACCCAACCGTGGATATGGCCCTAGAGGCGTTCCTGCGCGACCGCCCAGCGGCGGCCATCCCCGGCATTGGGCGCAAACGCGTCCAGGAAACCGACCTGCGCGGCTGGAAGACCGCCTGGGACTTCTCGCAGGCCGATCCTTTGCTGGTACAGCAACTGTTCGGCCGCGGCGGCCTCGATCTGCGCGCTGAGCTCCGAGGAAATTCCGTCTCAGCCGTAACGACGGACTCGGGCCCGCCGAAGTCCATCCAACGCGCCCGCAGCTTCCGCGGCACCAATGACCGCGCGGCCGTCTGGGCGTACGTCTTAGACCACCTGGCCTACACCGTGCTGAAGATGCGCCGCCAGGAGCTGGCTTGCCGGGGTATCACGGTATGGCTCAGAGACGGCAACTACCAAGGCCGCGGAGAGTCGCTCAGCGCGCCCCAGGGGCTCACGAACGAGACACAGCTGCTGCCGCTGGCCAAGCGCTGCTTCGACGCCCTCTGGGAACCACGGCAGCGCACCACGCAAGCAGGCCTAAGCCTCTGGCAGCTGGAGCCGGCCGGCGGACAGCAGTTTTCACTCTTCGCGCCACCCGAGACACTCTTCAAGAACGACGAGCTGCAGGCCGCCGTCGACAAGTTGCGCGAACGCTACGGCAAGGATGTGATCAAACGCGGGGCCGCCCTGCGCGCGGGCGACTAACGAAATCCCTCGCCGTCCGAAGGCGGCGAGGGCGGGCAGCCGAAGCTGCCTCTAGGTGAGAAGGATGGTAAGAGCGGCCAGGAGTAGGCCTGCGCTCTCAACCAGGCGGTGCGAGGTCCACAGATTGGCATGGTGGTGCCGCGCGTGAATGTGAAGACTGCAGATTGCCAGGCCGAGCAGGACGAGGAGTAGCGCTACAGGCGAGAGTGTCTTCACCGAGCCGGCGACAAAGATCGTCACCAGTGCGATGTTGACGAGCGCCCAGGGTCCATCAGCGAAGACGTCGGCGGCTCGGCCCCAGGGCTGCCCCTGCAAGCGGTGGTTCCCAACGTGGATGCAGAGACTGGCGATCTCCGTAAGCATGGCGACGACGAGGAACACCAGCCAATTCGTACCCGTTACCAGCGGGACACCAAACGACATCGTGGCGAGGACGGGCGTCAGCCAGAGCAAATGGATCGGCATCAACGTTCTCCTGAAAGATCGGGGAAATACGTGTATAAAATTATTTTAAAATATATATTTTATTTGTCAAATACAACAATAGGAGAACCGGGTGGCCCTGCGCGTGCACTGAAAAAACCCGGGCCGCGATGGCCCGGGAATGGGGAGGACAACCCTCCGTCAGAAGATAAACCAGCAGACGATACCGCCGATCGCGGCGAGGGCCACGTAGAACGCCACGACCCACAAGATTCCGATCCAGAAGTTCCGGGAGACAGCGGGGCGCTGTCCGTTGTCGGGCTGGTCGCTCATCGTTGAGCTCCAAAAAGGTCACGATGACGGGGATGCCGTCGGAAATATATTACAGCATAAATATGTATTTATACAATTTACCGGGAGGACCTGTAAATCAGGCCAATTGAGACAAGCGCTCGCGGATCTTGCCGAGCTTCTCCTGCATCTCGGCGAGCTTCTGACGCTCAAAGGCCACCACCTTCTCCGGCGCCTTAGACGTGAAGGTCTCGTCGCCGAGCTTGCGCTCGCTGCCGGCGATCCCCTTCTCGAGCAGCTCCAGCTCCTTGGCGAGAGCAGCCTTCTCCTTCTCGGCATCCACAAGGCCCTCGAGTGAGAGGTAGATCTCGATATCGGTCAGGAATTCGCTGGCGGTCTCGCCGGCCGGAGCCGATCCGAAGGACAGCGTGGCGACCTTCGCCAGGCGCTTGATCTGCGACTCCTGGCTTTGCAGGAGGGCGGCGTACTTGGGGCTGGCAATAGTGACGGACACCTCCTTAGTGGGCTCCACGGCCTGGGCGGTGCGCAGGCGGCGGATAGCCGTGATGGTGTCGATGAGATGCTGCAGGTCGGCGTGCTCGGCGGCGTAGGCCGAGGTCGGAGTCACGGGCCACTCGGCGACAATGAGTGTGTCGGCATCCTTCGGCTTCACTTCTTCCCATAGGCGCTCGGTGACGAACGGGCAGAAGGGATGGAGCAAGACGAGTAGCGTGCGCAGCGTGTGCACGAGCAGCGACGGGTTGCTCTCACCCTTGCTCAGCTCGAGATACCAGTCGCAGAACTCGTTCCAGGTAAACGCATACAAACGGTCGCCGGCTTCACTTAAACGGTAATGTTCCAGACTCTCGGTAACGTCGGTGATCACTTTTGAAGTGGCTTCTGTAAGCCATTTGTCAGCCAGGCTCTTGGCCTTGGGATCAACCCTTTCGTGCGGGTTGAAACCGGCCTTCTCACACTCCATGAGTACGAAACGCGAGGCATTCCAGAGCTTGTTCACGAAGTTTCGGTAGCCGGCGATCTTCTCCTCGTAGAGCTTGCTGTCGGCACCAGCACCCTGGCCGACGACCATCGAGAGACGTAACGCGTCGGCGCCGTATTTAGGGATGATGTCGAGAGGGTCAATCATGGTCTTCGGATCGCTCTTGCTCATCTTCTTACCCTCCTTGGTGCGCACCAGGCCGTGGAAGTAGACCGTCTTGAACGGCACCTGGCCGGTGGCGTACGTCGTCATGAGGATCATGCGCGCCACCCAGAAGAAGATCAGGTCGTAGCCCGTCTCCATCACGTCCGTCGGGTGGAACTTCTGGAAGTCCGGACTCTTCGCGAGCATGTGCTCGAGCGAAAGATTAGGATCTTTCGTCAGCTCGGGATCAATGAGCGAACTCCAGGTCCAGAGCGCCGAGGAGAACCAGGTATCGAGCGTGTCGTTATCCTGCTGCCAACCGTCGCCTTCGGGCGCGAACGCGCCGCAGTATTCTTCTTCACCACGATACCAGACCGGCACGCGGTGGCCCCACCAGATTTGGCGGGAGACGCACCAGTCGCGCAGGTTGTCGATCCAGCTGAAGTACGTCTTCTCGAAGCGATCTGGGATGATCTTTACGTCGCCGTGGTGGACCACGTCGTGCATCACTTCTTTCAAACTCATGCGCCGCCCCTTCCACTCCACGACGGGCTTCTTCACATCCACGAACCACTGCAGCTTGATCTGCGGCTCGATGGTACCGCCGCCGCGCGAGTTCGTCGCTTTGTTGTGCACGTAGTGTTCGTCGGTCTTCACGAGTAGACCCTTCTCCTTGAGCTTCTCAACGATGAGCGGGCGCGCCTTGCTAATGTGCTGGCCGGCGAACTCGCCCGCGATGGGCAGCAGCTTGCCGTTAAAATCGATCACCTGCTCCTTCTCCAAACCATGGCGCTCGGCGATTTCGAAGTCGACGGCATCGTGCCAAGGCGTAATGGTCATACAACCAGTGCCGAAGGCCGGGTCGACGGCCGCATCTTTGATGACCGTGGCACGCGTGGGACCATTGATCCACTCCAACTCCAACGTCTCACCGTGCTTGTACTGAGCGTAGCGAGCATCGTCGGGATGCATCACCACGTACTTGTCGCCAAACTTTGTCTCCGGTCGGGCCGTACCGATCTCGAATGGACCGTAGCGGAACGTGTAGAAAGGCACCGTTTCTTCTTTACGATCGATCTCGTCGTCACTGACGGTGGTCTGCAAATTCGGATCCCAGTTCACGATGCGATGACCGCGGTAGATCAGGCCGTCGCGTTTCATTTTGGCGAAGACCTCGTTCACGAGGCGGCTTAACGACGGCTCGAGGGTATAGCGCTCGCGAGTCCAATCGCACGAGCTACCCATCTTCCGAACTTGACCGCGAATGGTGCTCTTGCTGCCTTCCACAAATGTCGCGATCTCCGCCACGAGCTTTTCGCGTCCGAGTTCTTTGCGAGGGTCTTTCATGCCCCCTTCCTTTAGCTGCTTGATCACCACATTCTCGGTGGCGATGGCGGCATGGTCGGTGCCAGGCACCCAGAGCGCCTCTTTACCGCGCATGCGGTTAAAGCGGATGAGGATGTCCTCAATGGCCAGCATCACCGCGTGACCCAGGTGCAGGCTACCCGTGGCGTTGGGCGGCGGCATGCTGATGGTGAAGGGCTCCTTTTGACTGTTCACATCGGCCGTGAAGGCGCCGCTCTTCTCCCACATCTCATAGATGCGGTCTTCGGTCGCCTTGGGATCGTAAGCCTTGTCGAGCACGGCGGGAGTCTACCGAAAAATCCGGCGATTCCCCACTGGATTTGGGCGCCTGGGCTATCATCTGAGCATGTACGAACACTTTAAAGAGGCCGAGCCCGGCCTGATCGGCTCCATCTTCATCCCAAAAAGTGCCGAAGGCATTAGCAAGGTCTATGGCAAAACGCGCGAAGCCCTCATCGGCTGGGCGGACGGCGTGCCGGTGCTCAACCTGGTGGGGAAGGCGGTTCGGGCCATCATCTAACCGTCACGGAGAAAGATGCGCGGGCGCCAGCGCCTCTTCCGCTTGCGCATAAAGAAACCGCCGAAGCCCGGCTCTGCCGGGATGAAGGCGATCTGCTTCGGGGTGGGTCCGGAGGGGCCCGCCCCCCCTTCCACGATCACAAAAAGCGGCCCGCCTTGAGGATGGGCCGCCCTTGTAAATGAGAGGAAAGAGCGAAGCAGTGCCTTTTCAGGCAAGCCGGACATGTGTACCAGACCATACAGATGTCATGCAAGAGATTTTCGACATGGCCCTTCGGCCCATGCTGAAGCCACGTTCAAATGATGATCTTAGATTGATTTTGTGTTATAATGAGGAGAAATGATCCGCCGCCTCGGACCCGTCGGCATTCTGGAGCACCTCTCGCGGGCGAACTACTCCACGCTGTTCCTACTGTGGATTGTCATGAACCTGGGGTGTACCGGGTTCTACTTTATTGGAACGCAATGGTTCCCGGCGCACGCCCCAACCATCAACCCCACGCTCCTTCCACTGGAGCGCCTCTGGGAGAGCGCCTATTTTAGCCTTACCACCGCCACGACCCTGGGCTACGGCGACATCTTGCCCTTGGGTGCCTCCAAGGCCGTAGCTGTCCTGCAAGCTGCGGTCGGTGTGCTCATTTTCGGTATTCTCATTGCCAAGCTAGTGGCACGGCATACCGACGAAGTGGTGAGCGACGTGCATCGACTCTCGTTCGAGAGCGTTTTCTACCATATTCGCCAGGGCTTGTTCATCGTCCGCCGCGACCTGGAAGGCCTCCTGCGCGAAGTGCAACACAACGGCGACCTGTCGGCCCGTGAATGGGAAAACCTGAGCGCGACGTATCTGCAAGCCCAGAGTCTTTTAGAGGAATTGCCGAGCTTCTACGTAAACAGCAATGCCTACATCATCGATGCCAAACGCGAGACCCTTATGATCGATTCGGTGCAGCGCACGGTCAGCGACGTGCTGCATGTTCTACAAGCATTCGAGCGCCAAGGCATTGCCTGGCAACACCACGCCCCAAGCGCCGCAGAACTGCGTACCCTCATCGAAAACGTCGACGCTGTCATCGCCGTTTGGCGCAAACATTCGCCACACCGCACCATCGAGCAGCACGAATTGCCATCTATTCAAACGCGCCTGCGCGCGGTGGTGGAGAAATGAAAGCATGAAGGACTCAGCCTACGATGGAGGAACACGGTGGCGACAAAATTGAGCGACACGAAAAAGGCCGCCCTGGGGCGGCCTCTCTCATTGGTTCCAAACGGATCAACGACGGAATCCACCGCGACCGCCGCCACCAAAGCCTCCACGGCCGCCGCCTCCGCCCATGCGAGGCGGGGCGATGCTCATGCCCTCCGGGGGCGGGGTCATCTGGCGCAGCGACATGCGCGTGCGGCCCTCGACGGCGTCGAACTCGATGCACTTCGCCTCAACCTCCTGACCCACCTTAAGCACATCCTCCACCTTCTCGGTGCGGGCCCATTGAAGCTCGGAAATGTGAATCATCGCGTCCTTACCCTTGAGGAACTCGACGATGGCGCCGGTGCCGTCGATGATGCGCACCACCTTGCACTGGTAGACCTTGCCGACCTCGGGCTTGGCGACGATGCCCTCGATCCATTCCTTCGCCTTCTGCATGGACTCGCCGTTGGTGGCGGTCACGAAGATGAGGCCGCTGTCGTCGATATCGATCTCGACGTTCAACTCGCCCGTGATCTTCTGGATCGTCTCGCCACCCTTGCCGATCACCAAGCGAATATCGTCGGGGTTGATGGTGATGGTTTCGATGCGCGGCGCAAACGGCGACAGCTCCTTGCGAGGCTCGGGGATGGCCGCAAGCATCTTCTCCAAGATGAAGGCGCGACCGGTCTTGGCACGATCGAGCGCTTCCACAAAGACGGCGTCGGGCAGACCTTTAATCTTGATGTCCATCTGGATGGCCGTCACGCCTTTGGCGGTGCCGGTCACCTTAAAGTCCATGTCGCCGCCAAAGTCCTCTTCGTCTTGCAGATCGGAAAGCACGACGTACTTGCCCTTCTCTTCGTCGGCCATGAGTCCGAGGGCAATACCGGAAACCGGAGCCGAAATCGGCACGCCGGCCGCCATAAGAGCCAAAGTGGAACCGCACGCTGCGGCCATGGACGACGAGCCGTTGCTCTCGAGAATTTCGGTGACGGTGCGGATGGTGTAGGGGAAGTCCTCCTCCTTCGGAAGGACCGGCTCGAGACCGCGCTGGGCCAGGTTGCCGTGACCGATCTCGCGGTTGCCCACCATGAGGCGATTGCTCGTCTCGCCCACCGAGAACGGCGGGAAGTTGTAGTGGTGCATATAGCGCAGCTTGTGCTCACCCACCATGCCTTCGACGATCTGCTTGTCGCCGGGCGAACCGAGCGTGCAGGTCACGAGGCCTTGCGTTTCGCCGCGCTGGAACAGGGCAGAACCGTGGACGCGGTTTGGCAGAATGTCGACCTGGGCCGTGATCTGGCGAATCTCGTCGGGCTTGCGACCGCTCATGCGAATCCCCTCCTCGAGCACGAGGCGACGAACCTCGCCCTTGATCACCTTGTCGGCGATGTCTTTAGCAGAGGCGTAGAGCTTGATGAGGTCGGCATTGTCGCCAGCCGGACCGAATTTCTCTTCCAGTTTGGCTTTCGCCTCGTCCATCACCTTGTTGAAGACGGCGCGGCGGACGAGCTTGTCCATCGGCGTCTTCACTGCCTCGTTGACCGTGGGCAGAGCCCACGCCTTGAGGTACTGGTACGCCTCCTCATGCGAGAAAGCGGGAGCCAGCTCGAACTTCGGCTTGCCGATCTCTTTCTGCACCGTAGCGAAGAATTGGGCGATCTTCTGGGCCCACTTCTTGCCGAATTCGATGGCGCGGACAATGTCGGCCTCGGGCACCTGGTTGGCACCAGCCTCGATCATGACCACGCGCTCGAGCGAGGCGGTGACGAACATATCGAGATCGGATTTGGTGCGGGCCTCAACCGTGGGGTTGAGCACCAGTTCACCGCCGATGAGGCCGACGCGAACCGTGCCCAGCGGGCCGTCGCATGGGCAGTCGCTGATGGCGACCGACAGGTTGGCCGCGTTGGCAGCCGCAATATCGTGCTCGTTCTCGAAGTCGTACGAGAGCACCGTACACATCACCTGAATATCGTTGCGGATGTGCTTGGGGAACATCGGGCGCAGTCCGCGGTCGATAACGCGGCCGAGCAGCACGTAGTCGTCGCCCGGACGGCCTTCGCGCTTGCGGAAGCGGGAACCGGCGATCTTGCCGCCGGCGTAGAACTTCTCCTGGTAGACCACCTGCAGAGGCAGGAAGTCGACGCCGTCGCGCGGCTTGGGCGAGACGGTCGTGGTACCCAAAGCGACCGTGCCGCCCATGGTGCAAACAACGGAGCCATTGGCCTGGCGGGCCAGCTGGCCGGTCTCGACGACAAGCTGCTTGTCGCCCAGCTCCAGCGTGAACTTTTTCAACATACAAATATGGGGTAGGAATGGCGCAAGCGCGCCCGTCTTCCGGCCCCGGATGGATTCACATCTCAGTCCCCTGCGGGAGGACACTGGAACGTAAACCCACGAGTGCGATGGAAGACGCCTCTATGGTACACCGTA
Organism: uncultured Candidatus Peribacteria bacterium; assembly: GCA_964648045.1. GTDB lineage: Bacteria > Patescibacteriota > Gracilibacteria > Peribacterales > Peribacteraceae > JAGOUB01. The sequence goes on along the minus strand of CAZYNU010000004.1, from coordinate 27,390 downwards.
GCCGCGTTTTTGGCCATCAAAAAAAGCCCTCGGACGGATGTCCGAGGGGGTGCCAGTCCGAAGACTGACGAGGGGTATCAAGAGGCCACGGCAGCCGTCCGGCGGGAACGTGGATGATGCGATGCGACAACTGCGCGAATAGCCTGGATGTCGGCCACAGTATGAGCGATTGCCAGCACGCGCTGCCCGCTAGGCTTCAGCTTCAGCGGCCACTCACGGCCGGGCCTGGCACGGAGCGCAAACGGCGTGATCTCCAGAATGCCGGTGATCCAGCCGTCGCCACGGGCGAGATCGCTCGCTTTCATCTCGATCTCATCATCGCGGACACGGCGCGTGTGATCATTCGACGGCAAGGCCGCGAAGACCCGGTCGAGAACGGCGGTAGCGGAGATGAGATCGGCGGCGAGAGCGCGGCCATCTTGGAGCCGGTCGATCGTCTTCCACGGATTCCATTCCGCGAGCTGCTCGGCTTCCAGGTTCGGCGTGAGCGGCACGCCCAGCAAGGCGAACCGGAGAGCATCCCAGGCGGCGGGCCAGTCAGGTAGAGCAATGGCGGCCTCGGCGGTCTTGAGCCAGTAGGCACCAGTCTGGAGCGGACAGGGCGAAAGCTGCTGCCACCTCAGCATCTGCGACACCGGCGTGAGACGGAACGCCATGATGACGGACAGAACATCGGCTGGCGCAAAGCCCACGAGCTTCCAGTGTTGCGGCAGCAGTTCGAGGCACGCCGCCTCGAAGCGCTCGATTCGGACGGGGTAGCGCTTCTTGGCCAGTGCCGCAGTCAGGAGTTGCGCGCGGTTTTCGTGGTTGCCAAAGCTGCAGAGCCTCAGCAGGTCGAGGCCGTTCAATTCGGTAGCCAGGGCGACGACGATGGCCTCGGCCTGAGGCCGAAGATCGGTCAGGATGTCGAACGGAATGGCGTCGGCTGAAGCATTGAGAACAGCCGAGATACGAGCGACTTCGGACGCAGGACGAACGGAACGAGCCATGGATGTCTCCAACTCTTGATGGGGTGAAAGTTCAGGGATCGGAGATCACAAACGATTCCGACCGGCGCAGGGTAGGACTGTGCCTCGGCGATGGCAACCGTTCATGTCGCCCTTCAGGCGTGATTCTTCACAAAGGCTTTGGCCACCCCCGACACGAACGGCAACGACTCGATCTGGTCCTTGGAGAGAAACGCCGCGCCTTCGCCCTCGTTAATAACAAACTCGCCCCACGTGATGGGCCGCACTGCCTCGAACATGGTCACCACGGCCGTGACACCATTGCGCGGGTTGTGCCACGAGATGCTGCCGGCCTCGCGCACGTCTTCGGGGCGCAGGCGGACGCCCAATTCCTCGTGCGCTTCGCGGAGTGCCGTTTCCAAATCTGTTTCACCCTCCAGCGCGGCGCCACCGAAGAGCGAGAAGCAGAGCGGGTCGGACGTGGCCCAGTCGTCGCGGAATTGCATAAGGATGCGGCCGACGTGGTCGCGGAGGAGAATGCCGGCACAGCGCTTGGCGGTCATGCCCGCCAGCATAGACGAAAAAGGCGCCCGATGGGCGCCCTCTTCTTTGTGTAATGCAACAACGATTACTTCTTGAGCTTGTTCGACTCGAGAACCTCCTGGTAGTGGTTGGGGTTCTCGCGCTGGAGATACTTCAGCAGGTCGCGGCGCTGGGCAACCTTGCCGAGTAGTCCGCGGCGGGCGGAGTGGTCCTTCTTGTGCTCCTGCAGGTGGCCCGTGAGCATCTCGATTTCGGTCGTGAGCAGGCGAATCTGCACCGACGGCGAGCCGGTGTCTTTCTCGTGGGTTTGGCTCTGCTGGATGAGCTTCTTCTTGTTCTTCTTCTTGATGGCCATGTGGACGGGGGGAAGAGGACGGAGAAAGAGAATCCTTGCCGAGCCGCAGGGGCATATCGCCTCCCGCAGCACGGACGTGCGGGTATTCTAAGCCGAAAAGCGCCCTGCGCAAGATGGGCTGCAAATCGATGGCCTGATCAAGCCAAAAAAATCGAGCATAGTGGACTCTCGTCCACCAGTGTACGATGCTGCCATGACTCCTTTTGAGATCGTCCTCAGCCTCGGCCTGGCCACCATCATCGGCCTTCTCTTTTGGAAGCGCCAGCCTCAAGCTGACGGCGCCTCGCTGGAACTGGAACGCGAGAACGCCAAGCTGCACGCCGCCGTGGAGCAGGCTCAGAAGGAGGCGGGGGCACTCAAATCGCAGCTAGAAGCGGAGCGGGCCGAGAAGCAGGAGCAGCAGGGTAAGAGCAAGCAACTCTTTGCCGAGCACGCGAAGCTCTCGGCGAAGATCGACGCTTTGCAGACCGAGCGCGATGAATTGAAAAAAAAGGAAAGCAAACACGAAGCCGCCGCCGAGCGCCATGAGAAGGAACTGGCCGAACGCCTGGGTAAGCTGGAGGCCGCTAAACTCAGCCTGGACCAAGAGCGCCAGCGCGTGATCCGCGAAGACGAGGAGAAGCTGGCTCTGGCCGAAGCCGAGCGCGACCGCGTTTGGGCCGAACATGAAAAGAGCGTCATCGCTGCCATGCAGACCCTTTGTAAGCAACCGGCCTACGCCTTCACCTGCTATACGAATACCGAGTTGCCCGACGGTTTCGACGGCAGCCTGAAGCCCGACGTCATGATCGAATTCCTCGACCAGTACGTTATTTTCGACGCCAAGAAATCGAAGAGTGAGAGCCTCTCGACCTACATTAATAACACCGTGAAGGCGACCGTCACCAAGGTGAAGAAGAACCCGAAGATTGCCAGCATGATCTTCCTGGTGGTGCCGAGCGAAGCCATCTCGGAGCTGAAGGCGCATCACGCCGTACACGATGGTTACACGTTCTACGTCATTTCTCCCGAGGCTCTCGCCCCGATTTTGGCAAGCCTCAAGCGCATCACGGCCTACGAGTTTGCCGAACAGATGGATCCGCAGCAGCGCGAGAACATCGTGCAGCTCATTGCGGAACTCGATTTCCACGTAAACTTCCGCAACGCCGTCGACCTGGTGGTCTCCAAAATGGGCGCCGAGCTGAGCAAGAAGGCCGAACGCCTGGACCCGGCGATGGCGGCCGAGATCGCGCAGCGCAAGCAGCCGATGAACGCCAAGGTGTCGCTCGCCGCCAGTGAGCTGAAGCGGCTGGTGGCTTCGACCGCCGCGCAGGACGCGATGATCGATGAATTGGCTGCACCGCGCGCGCTGGTGGACAACACCCTGATGGCCGCCGTGCACTCGGCCGTCGCAAAGAAGGACTGACGTGCCATCGGCGGCGACACCGTTTACACTCTCCGCCGTGCCCGCGCTCTCCGCCGATCAACTGCTCGACAACTTAAATCCCCAGCAACGCCTGGCGGCCGAGACCACGGAAGGTCCCGTGCTTATTTTGGCCGGTGCAGGCAGCGGCAAAACGAAGGCACTCACGCACCGCATCGCCCATTTGATGAGCAAGGGCGTCGAGCCCTGGCAGATTCTGGCCGTCACCTTCACCAACAAGGCCGCCGCCGGCATGAAGGACCGCATCCGCGGGCTACTGCACCTGACTGGTGAGGACGAGAGCAGTCTGATCACCCCGGGCGCGGGGCGCATGCCCACCATGGGCACGTTCCACTCGGTCTGCGTGCGCATCCTCCGCCGCGACATCGAGCATCTCGGCCGCGATCGCAGCTTCGTGATCTACGATTCTGACGACCAGGAGCGATTGATGAAAGAAGTACTCAAGGAGTTGAAAGTGGATGAGTCGACGCTCAAGCCCAAGGCGGCGCTTTCGGCCGTCAGCCGCTGGAAGTCGGAGGCCTATCTGCCCAAAGACGCGCACACGCAGGCCACCTCGGCCCGTCTGGAGACGATGGCCAACGCCTACGAGCACTACCAGAAGGCCATGATGGCAGCCAACGCCATGGACTTCGACGACCTGCTGCTCGAGACGGTACGCCTCTTCCACGAGTGCCCGGACGTGCTCGCGCGCTACCAGGCCACTTGGAAATACCTGCACGTGGACGAGTATCAAGACACGAACCACGCCCAATACCTGCTCATCATGCAGCTGGCCAAAGTGCACCGGAACCTGTGCGTCATCGGCGACCCCGACCAGTCGATCTACGGCTTCCGCGGCGCCGACCTACGCAACATTCTGGAGTTCGAGAAGGAATACCCCGACGCCAAGCGCATCAAATTGGAGCAAAACTACCGCTCCACGCAACTCATCCTCACGGCCGCCGACGCCGTTATTACCCAAAACCCCAACCGCCCGGAGAAGACGATGTTCAGCGACAGGAAGGAGGGCCCAAAGGTGCTTATCCAAGAGTTGCGCGATGAACGTGCCGAGGCCGAGGAAGCGATTCGCGCAGCCAAACAGATGGCCAAAGAGGGCGTGCCACTGGGCGACCAGGTGATTCTCTACCGCACCAACGCCCAGTCTCGCCTTTTTGAAGAAGCCTGCCTGCGCGAGGGCCTCCCCTACCGCCTACTCGGCGGCGTGAAATTCTATGCCCGCCGCGAGGTGAAGGACGTGCTCGCTTACCTGCACGTCATCTTGAACCCGCGCGACACGCTCTCGCTGCTGCGCGTCATCAACGTGCCCGCCCGCAAGATCGGCCAGACCACGCTCGAGAAGATTCAAGCCCACTGCCAGGCGCAAAACCTGTCACTGTGGGACGCCCTCCAGTCGCCCGAGTCGATCCCCGGCCTCGACGCCGGCGTGAAGCAGCGCCTGGCTGTCTTTGCTGCGCTCATCCTGCGCTTCCGCAGCTTGGCCGAGAGCCGCAAGGTCGGCGAACTGACGCACCAACTGCTCGACGCGCTTGGCATGCACCAGTGGCTGATGGACGACGAAGAGGGCGAAGAACGCTGGCAGAACGTGCTCGAACTGCTCTCGGTCATGCAGAAGTACGACCACCTCGAGCCGATGAGTTCGCTTACCGCCTTCTTGGAAGAGGCCGCGCTCGTGTCGGAGGCCGACAAACTGCAGGACGACGGCCTGCCCTCGCTGACACTCATGACCGTACACCTCTGCAAAGGACTCGAATTCGAACACGTAATGGTGGCCGGCTGTGAGGAGGGCATCTTCCCGCACAGCTCAAGCCTGCTCGACCGCGCCCAGATCGAGGAAGAGCGCCGCCTGATGTACGTGGCCATGACGCGCGCCAAGACACACTTGAGATTGCTTCTCACCAGGAGCCGCCTGCTCTGGGGCCAGCGCCAGACCAATGCCAAGAGCCGCTTCCTCGACGACGTGCCGGCGGAGGTGAGCGAGCGCCGCAGCGACGACGTGCTCTCGGCCTTCGCCTGGGCGAGCGAGCGCGCCGTCACCAACCCCATGCGCGGCAGCGGCCGCAAGCTCGATCCCTTCGTGCAGCAGGACGTGGCGATCGAATTCAACCAAGACCTCGGCCAAGACGACGGTGAGTCGCAGACTGAAGTGGACGTGGGCTCACGGATCGAGCACCAGAGCTTCGGCCAGGGCACCGTCACCAAGCGCCGCGGCGACGTGATCGACGTACGCTTCGACGACGGCCGCGTGAAGACGCTCGCGCTCAGCGTAGCGCGCGTGAAAGTGCTGTAACGAAAAGGACCCCCACCGCTTGCGGCGGGGGTCGGTAGTGTTGGGTGGACAACCCAACGGGGGGTTGTCACTTTTTGGGGGTGGGTTCCTCCTTCTTCTTGGTCTGGTCATCGACCTTGGCCCCCTCAGGGATGCCGATGAACACCTTCGGAGCGCCGATGACGCCGCCGAAGCGGATGGTGAGCTTGGACCCACCGACGTCGGAGACGGAAGCAGCGCGCTCGCGGACGATGAGCTTCTGGGTCCCGCCTTCCATCTTTTCGACGGTGACCTTGGCCTCCGTGCCCAGGTACTTCGACTTCTCGGTCGCGTATTCGAGGGTCTTGGGGAGGATGATGACCGTGTCCTTCCCGGCCATGTACACCTTCACGAGGGGCGGGTCGGACTTGGGCATCTTGAGGTCATCGGCGATGACGGGCTTCGACAGGGCGCACAGCGCCAGCGCCAACAAGGCGCAGTTCACGGGACGCATACGAGCGTTCTCCACGGGTGAAAGATCGGACTCAACACTATCAAAAAAATACCATAATATTTGTTTTTATGCAAGTATAAAAGCCGTTAAAACCCAAAGAAAAGCCCCCAACACTCGTGTGCTGGGGGCTCGGTCTCTCGACCTGTCGTTGCCTACTTATTCGTGCTTGGCGTACTTCGTGAGCTGGCCCTGCTCATCGAAATCGAACCCCTGGTCCAGGCAGGCGTAGACCCGCTGGACGTTGTACCAATAGCCCCGGACCACCCCCCATTGCACCGAACCGTCACTCGGCTTCATCTCCTTCTCCGACGGCTCCTGTTTCGCGCAAGTCAGCATGGTCACGGTCAGCTCCTCGTCGGTCGGCTCGACGCCGTCGAAGCGGAAGCCTTTCAGTTCATACCGGATCTTGACCGTGCGGCCGCTAAGCAGGAAGGAGTAGGTCGCTTCCAGCAGTTCTCGACTGTCGCCGTTGGAGGCATGACGGAGTTGCAGCTCCGTCGCGCCCTTTTCGACGACCCCGTACACCCCACCGCCCGGACTGAAGTCGAAGCTCGCGCTGTCGTCTTTTACCGGCTGGACCCGGATTTCCTTGGCCTTCTCCGTCTCCAGCAGCACGACCGCCTTCTTGGCCTTGTCGTACCCAAGCAGCCGGCTGCCGTCGCGGTTCAGGAGGAGCTTGCTGAGCACCCCAGTCGTCGAGAGCAGCCTGCCCTCGCGCCGGATCGTGACCGTGCCGCCCTTGGTCTGGGCAACCGTCCGTCCGTCGTCCGAGCAGACCGCGCCGGTCTTCTCCGCTTCCTGCTCCGGCCGGCCTTTCGCGAACCCGATCTCCTTGCCCGTCTCCACATCGATCGTCGCCGTCCCCTTACGCCAGAGCACGTGCACCTCGAGCTCCGAGCCATCCTGGCTCAGATGCATCTGCGGGTGCAGATGGTTGATCACGTCGTTCCGGTAGATCTCCTTGTTGCCGCGGTACACCCGGATCGACCGGCCGACCATGAACGCCACCGTGCTGCCGTCCCGGCTGACGATGCCGAAGCGGGCCTTCTCGGGCCACTTGGCGACCTCCTCCGCCTTCTTCTCCGTGACCGGGTTCACCGGCGGCAGTTCGGCCGGCTTCTGCGCCGGCGCCTGGATCTCGACCTGCGGCTGCTGTGGCGTGGCCAAACGGTCGCACAGGACCGTGAAGCCGACGCCGAGCAGAACGAGCGCGATCGCCGCGCCGACATAGAGCAGACCGTAACCGATCTTCTGACTCATCTCTTCCCCTTCATTCGCGTTTGCCACATCCTCTTCAACCTCGCCTTCCATATAGGCAACGGTGCTGTGAGAGATCGTGGGCTGACGGTTGTCAGCTATATCCGCTATACCACTACTTAGTATTCTTGTCAAGACCTTCAGCGGAGATTTTACCGAGCCGGCGCCCCATACTCCCTGCCATGGAAACACGTGCCGATTTCGCGGCCAGATTTCACCCGGCGTTTACCGGTGCCGTCGCCCGTTTGAAGGCCGATGTACTCGCCATCTCACCCGACCCCTGCCTGGAGGAAGCCTACGGCCAGACGCTCCGTTTAGCCGAGGGAAAGGCCAAGCGCATCCGACCGTACGTGGCGTCGCTGCTCTTCCGCGACAGTGCCAACGTCGAGTCCGACACAGACGTGCTGCCGGCCCTGGTGGCCATTGAGGCGTTCCACCTTTTTGCCCTAGTGCACGACGACATCATGGACGACGCCGACGAACGTTACGGCATCGCCACCGTGCACACGCATGTACGCCACCAAGAGCAGCAACGCCTGGGAGACCGAGAGGCCGACGTGCTCGGCCGCGCACACGCCATCTTGGTAGGCGATGGCCTGCTCAACTTGGTCCATGATCTGTTTTTGCAATTGGGAGACGGCGCCATCGACATGGCACGAGCCCATCGCGCGCACAAACTGCTGGTCACCATGAGCCGCGAGATCGTCACCGGCCAACACCTGGACGTGGCCTTCACCGTGCGCGACAACTGCGCCACCGACGACATCATCCGGCGCCATCACTTGAAGACGGCGCTCTACACCTTCGCGCGCCCCATGCAGATCGGCGCGTTGCTCGGCGGTGCGCCCGACGAGACTCTCGCGTTTTGTCAGCGGTTTGGCTCGGCCATCGGTGTTGGATTCCAATTGGAGGACGACCTGCTGGACGTGCTCGGCGACGAGGCCGCCACAGGCAAGCGCCCGTGCATCGATATCACGCAACGTCAGCACACGCTGCTCACCCAGCATGTCAAAGAACACGGCAGCGACGCCGAGAAGGCCACGCTCGCTCGCCTCTGGGGCTGCCCACTTTCGGCAGCCGAAGTAGATGAAGCCAAGGCGATGTTCGCCAGCAGCGGCGCGGTAGATGCCGTGCGTGCCGAGGCGCAAAAGGCCTTCGATCGGGCCGAGAATGAGTTGAAACACTCACCTCTGCAACCAGCCACGGCCGCGGCCTTCGGTGACCTGGTCACCTTCTTGCGCCAGCGCTTACCATGAACGACTCGCCGTACAGTGTCGGCGACCTTGCCGTCTGCGCGGCCATCCAACGCCAACACGCCTCCACTTACGCACTCGCCACCCGTCTCTTTCCCGCCCGTGAGCGGGCGGACACGCAGGTGTTTTACGCCTTCGTGCGCACCGCCGACGACCTCGTGGACGAGCCGACAGACCCCGCCCCCGCCGCAGTGCGGGCCAGCTTCGAGGGCTGGGTGGCGCAGTGGCATGCCGCGTACGACGGCACTGCCTCCGACGATCCCGTCATCCGCGCGTCGGCCGCGCTGTTTCGCGCACGAGACATTCCGCTGAGCGACGCCGACGCCTTCCTTTCGGCCATGCGCCGCGACATCGACTGCACGCGCTACCAGACCTACGACAGTCTGATGCAGGACTACGTCTATGGCTCGGCCGCCGTCATCGGCGAGGTGATGTGCCGGCTGTGCAACGTCTCAGACCCGTCCGCCCTAGCCGGTGCCCGCGCGCTGGGCGAGGCCATGCAACTGACGAATTTCCTGCGCGACGTGCGCGCCGACCTGATGCAGCGCGGCCGACTGTACCTGGCACTGGAGGATCTTCGACATTTCGGCGTCGAAGAAGACGACATTCGCGCCGGACGCGTCAGTCCGTCCTTCCGCGCACTCGTGCGGGAGTACATCGCCCGCGCCCGCGCACTCTATGCACGAGCCGACAAAGCGTTGCCGCTGCTGCCGCCGCACGCCCGCAAGGCTGTACACTTAAGCCGCCTGCTCTACGCCGGCATCCTCGACCGCATCGAGGCGCAAGGCGAAGACGTCTTCTCTCGACGCGCCTCGGTGAGCACCGCCCGCAAACTGTTCACCGCTGGCCTGGTCCTTCTCCGCCCATGACCAACCCTCACACCATCATCATCGGCTCGGGCATTGGTGGTCTGGCCATGGCTTGCCTACTGGGACAGCGAGGTGAACGTGTTACGGTCCTCGAAAAAAACGAACAACCCGGCGGCCGCGCCAGCGTGATGCGCAAAGACGGCTTCACTTTCGACATGGGTCCGTCGTGGTATCTCATGCCCGACGTTTTTGCGCATTTCTTCACTCTGCTGGGCGAGCGCATCGAAGACCATCTCACGCTCCAGCGTCTCGATCCAAGTTACCGTGTCTTTTTCCCCGGCCGAGACGCCCCCGTCGACATTCATTCGAATCTCACCCAAGACCTGGCCACGTTCGAACACCTGGAACCCGGCTGCACGCCACATCTGCTCGCCTACCTGGCCGAAGCAAAACAGAAATATGAATTCGCCGCCGGGCACGTGCTCTACCGCAACGTCGATTCACTCTGGGATTTCGCGCGACCGGAATATGCCCGTTCGGCCCGCGGACTGACGATTCTCCAATCGATGGACCGCTACACGCGGTCGCTCTTCCAAAGCGAGGAACTGCGGCAAATTTTGCAGTACTCGCTGGTCTTCTTGGGCAACTCACCCAAGAACTGCCCGTCGCTCTACAGCATCATGACGCACATCGATATCGCCCAGGGCGTGTTCTACCCCCAAGGCGGCATCGGCGCAGTCATCACGGCGATGGTACGCCTGGCACAAGCGCGCGGCGTGACGATCCGGTGCAACGCAGAGGTGACCCGCATCCAAACCAACGGCAACCGCGTCACGGGCGCCACGCTCGCCTCGGGCGAAACGATTGCCGCCGACCGGGTGGTGAGCAACGCCGACCGCCACTGGACCGATACACGCCTACTGCCCGCCGACGGCGGCAACACGACCGAGCGCTACTGGAAGAAAGCCGTATTGGCGCCCTCCGCCCACATTCTCTACCTTGGCGTCCGCGGCCGCTGCGAGGGACTGGCGCATCACAACTTCATCTTTGCCAAAGATTGGGACCGCCATTTCGACACGATTTTCAACACTCCGGGCTGGCCCGACGAACCATGCGTCTATGTGTCCGCCCCCAGCCGCACCGACCAGTCGGTCGCCCCGGCCGACACCGAGAATCTCTTCGTACTCGTGCCGCTCGCCCCGGACTTTGAACGCCCCCTGGCCGAGCAGGAAGCCTTCGAGGAACGCCTTCTGACCCTCATGGAACGCCACATGCCCCTCCCCGACCTCCGTACCCGCCTGCTGGTGCGCGAGCGATTCACCGTGAAAGACTTTAGCGACCGGTATCACAGCATCCGCGGCACAGCCCTTGGCTTGGCCCATACCCTGCGCCAAACACCGCCGTTCCGTCCGGGTAACCGCCATTCACGCTGGAAAAACCTGTTCTACGTGGGAGCGGCCACTGCCCCGGGCATCGGCCTGCCGGTCTGCCTCATCAGTGCCGAACTGGCGCTCAAGCGCATGATCGGCGAGAATTCTGGACGTCCCCTCGCTTCCATCCCGCCATGCTGAACGCCCTCATCACCGCCTCCCGCCCTCGCTTCTGGCTCTACCTTGCTGGACCGGCCCTGGTAGGCCTGGCCGCCAGCGGGCAGCCGCTGGCCGCACTCTCGCAGTGGCAGGGACTGCTCTTCGTCCTGGCCTGGACGCTGCCGGCGAACCTCTTTTTGTACGGCGTGAACGACCTGGCCGACGCCGATACGGACGCGCAAAACCCGAAGAAGGACGGCTATGAGCGCCGTCTTCAGCCGGCCGACGAGCGCTTATTGACCATAGGCGCCTGCCTGGGCATGGCCGCCCTGGCCGGCTCCGCACTGCTTACTCAATCGCTTGGGGCCATCGCCTGGACGGCCGTCTTTCTCATTCTTGGTGTGACCTACAGTCTGCCGCCTCAGCGTTTTAAGGCGCAGCCCTTCGCCGACTCCGCCAGCAACATCTTGTATGTCACGCCCGGCCTGGCGGCCGCGGCCGCCGTGGGCGTACCCGCGCCACTGGTAGTGATCATGGCCGCCTGGGCCTGGGCCGCCGCCATGCATCTGTTTTCCGCCATCCCCGACATCGACCCGGACCGTCAGGCCGGCTTGCGCACGACCGCCGTGGTGCTGGGCCGCCAAGATTCACTGCTCATCTGCTTGGCGCTTTGGTTCATTGCCGATCAAGTCGCCCTTAATCTGGGCCTCACCGCCACGGGCGTGATTGGACTGGCCTATCCCCTCCTCGCCGTCGCCCTGGTGGCACGGCCGGAAGCATCGGTGTTCACCGCTTACCGCTGGATGCCGTTGCTCAACACCCTCGTGGGCGCCGTCCTGTTTTGGGAACTCACTCTGGGCTGAGGCGCAAAAAAGGCCGGCAGCGGCCGGCCTCATTGAGCACTCGCGTCGGGTGCGAGTTTACTGATTGAAACGCGGACCAACGCCCAGAGGCGATTCGAGCGCTACCCAATCGAAAGTGGTGGTGCCGTCGGTCCAGGTAATCACCCCGGCCCCGCCGGGATGCCCCGCCTCGCCGAGCGACAGTTGCACGTATGCCAGGAGCGGCGTGCCGATGACGGCTACGTCGCCGTAGACGCGCAGACGCAAGGCGGAATCGCGCGGAATGGTGCCGACACCCGTGGGAATGGCATCGCACAACACCTGATTGGACGTGACGGCGCACGATACCGAGGTGCCACCGTCGGCCACCTGCAGGCGGACGTTGGTGAGAGAGACATTGGCTTGAGAGAGGGTGAAGGCCAGGTTTTTTAGGCGTAGAACGGCCTCGCCGTCGCCATGTATGCCGCTCACGTTGAAGTCCCAGAGAATCTGATTCGTGCCCGTAGTCAGCGGCCAGGTGCCAGCATTATTCGTGGCGATCGACGTAATGGCGGCGCGAGCGGTTTGCGAATCGGGAATGGTGTCGGTGGTGGTGACGGTGTAGCTCTCGGTACTCCAATCGCCGGTGGCGCGGAGTGTCACCGAAGCGACGCCCAGTAGCTCACCGCTGACACCGCCCACGTCGTAGGGCCGGAGGATGCCGCGCAGATACAGACTTTGATCCTTACCCTTGCCGATCGTGAAGGCGCCCGTAGGAATTGTGGCACGGTACACGGTGGGCGTCATGCCGTCGCGTGACGCATTGGCCAAAAATCGGCCGTCGAGGCTATACACCTGGATCGTCTCCAGAGACGTCACATCCTGATCCAAAGTAACAGTCACGGTCTCGGCCGTGAGCGGTTCCGTCAGGCTCGTGAAACGAGCCACGGCCAGGGTGGCAGTGGTGGTACCAAGGAGCTCCAAGCGCGAACGCACCGGCTCGGCGACGCGAGTGTCATACCCCGGTTGCTGTGACGACTGCGAGGAACGACTGGAAGTAGAAGACGACGAGGATGACACGGGTGGTCGCACGATTGGACCCGCCGAGGACGAAGACGAGGAACTGGCGCCAGGCAACAGGGCAAGACGGCGGCAGGCGGCCGGGCGGCGCTTCGCCAACGGCGTGGCGCAGAAGCGCTCCAAACGTTGACGCAAACTGCGCTCAAAAACGCTTTCAGCGGCCGAAACCGTGGACGATGGAAAGAGTGTCGGCGCCAGCAGTGGCACCGAGGCAATGGCGAGAGATGCAAGGAGAACGCGGCGGTTCATACGCAGTGGGGAACGGGTGGAAAAGAAGTCTGGCAGCGGTGAAGACGGAGTGAAAGCATTTTCCTTACTTTACGGCCGACCCCCTTCCTGGGAGGCTATTCGCATCGCTTCCCTGGCCGCCCGCATCGGCGACTTCTGCAAGGCCCACCGCCTCCGCCTCAACACGGATCTGGGCCAGCACTTTCTCATCGACGAATCGGTGCTGGACGCCGTCGTGGCCGAGAGTGGCCTCATGCCCGGCGACCGCGCCGTAGAGATTGGACCCGGTATCGGCGTGCTGACCGAACGCTTGCTGCAAGCCGGTGCCAAAGTGACGGCGATCGAACTGGATGAACGCCTATTGCCCTTGCTGAAACGTTTCACGGCCGTGGATGACGAACCGCATCCAAACCTCACGATCGTGCAGGGTAACGCCTTGTCCGTGCCTTTTCCCGACGAGCCCTACCGCATCGTGGCGAATATCCCCTATCACATCACGTCGCCGTTGCTGCGACATGCTTTTTTGGAATCGCCGCGGGCGCCGCTGAGCCTCACTCTGCTCATTCAACGCGAGGTGGCCGAGCGCATCTGCAACCGCGAGGACCGCGGTTTGTTGACGGTGGTGGTGGCGCTCTTCGGTGAAGCACGACTCATCCGCACGGTACCGCCAGGCGCCTTCTTACCGCCGCCCGCCGTCGATTCGGCCGTGATTCGCATCGACTGCTTCGCGCAACCGCTGGTGGATCGGGACGCAATGGACCACCTGCTCTGGACGCTGAAGATGGCCTTCCATCAAAAACGAAAGATGCTGCGCACCACGCTGGGTCGCCTGCCCGGCGGCGCCGAAGCATTGGAGGCAGCAAACATCACCGGCGACCGGCGACCGCAGACGCTCTCGCCTCAGGAATGGATCGCACTCGCCGCGCAGCTGCCCGGACCGACTCCCACCTGACATGCCCGCGTCCTCTGCTTTCCTCCTCGCCATTCCGGCCGGGGCCATTCTCATCGTGCTTGGCGCGCCAATGGCGGCGGCAGTCGCCGCGGCAGGCATCACGCTGGCGCTGCCGCGGCTGCATGGGCATACCAAGCTGTTCATAGCGGCAGGACTGCTACTGGGCAGCGGTCGTGCCGCGTTCGCCCCTCCGCCGACATCACTCCCCCAGGGAAGCGTGACGGTGCAAGCAACCGTGACCGACGTACGTGAAAGCTGGCTGAAAACGCGCTACGTCCTCACGAAGGCGAAGACAGGCAGTGGACGACAGTTAGGCTCGCTCTCGGCCACGGTCCGCAGTGCCTACGCCGCCGCCGAACCCGGCGATGTCGTGACCATGCGCGGCACACTGCGGGAACCCCTGCCATACCTGGCCGCTCAGGGTATGAGCGCCGCGCTCGAAAATGTATCGGTTGTAGAAGCGACCCCGGGAGTATGGTCGCCGCTCAGTGCTTTAGCTCGCCTGCGTCGCCAGGCCGAAGCGCACTTGGATGCAGTCTTGCCACTGCCGCAAAGCGCCCTGCTGTCAGGACTACTACTGGGTACCGACGAGCGTCTGCCACAAGACGACGCCGACGCCTTCCGCACCGCCGGACTCTCGCACCTCACGGCGGTCTCTGGGTCGAACGTGGTGTTGATCTTACAACTCATGGCTCGGGCGCTGTGGTGGCTCCCCGAGCGCTGGCGGCTCTGGCCGCTACTTGGTGGCATCGGCGCGTTCACCTTGCTTGTAGGCGCACCGGCCTCAGCCGTGCGAGCGGCGCTCACGGGAATCATTGGCGTGCTGGCACTGCGCGGCGGAAGACGCGGAGGCGGCCGACGCGCACTCATGCTGGCATTGGCTCTCATGACGCTCTGGGAGCCGCGGCAACTGACGGCCGACGCCGGCTTCCAGCTGTCGTTCTTGGCTACGCTCGGGATTGTGGAACTCGGGCCGCTCCTACGCACGTGGTGCGGCCGATTCCTACCCGCAAGTATCGCCGAAGCGCTGGCGGTTACGCTGGCCGCCGAGTTACCCACCCTGCCGTGGTCGGCCTGGATCTTCGGGAAGCTGCCGCTGCTGGCTCCTCTCACGAACCTGGCGGCCGCCCCGCTTTCGGGCTTGGCAACCATGAGCGGCCTTATCCTACTGGCAACGAGTCTGTTACTGCCGCCGCTCACCATCATCGTCCGGCCATTTTCGTGGCTGACGCTCACGGCACTGGTAAGTGTGGCGCAAATCGGTTCCACGCTCGGCGCCTTCCTACCCGACCCCGGCGCGCCACCCCTCGCATTACTCATTGTCGTAGAAGGGACGCTGGTAGGCGCCGCCATGGTGGCCAGTCGACTCAAAGCCGATACAACCACACTCGCTGTGTCCCCCGCATCGTTACCACGGGTACATCGGCCACCGGTTCAAAACCCGGCAGTCGAAAGGTAATTGAGGCGATACGTGCGCCGGGCGGCAACTCGGCCTTCAACTTGGGCGCGAGTTGCGTCAAAAGGACGGGAGTGAGATACAGAAAAAGCGCCGTCACATCGCCCACGGAGGCCCGACGGGCATCGCCCCAGCGCAGTCGTGCGGGTGAACCACCTACAAGAAGACGCAACCGTCCCAGGAGCCAGACGGGCCACACAGCCTCATAGCCTAGGGCAATCACTCCCGGCACGCGGCGTACGGCGGCAGCGAGCACCCGCCCGTCACCGGCACCGAGATCGCAAAACACATCGCCGGGCCGCAGCGCTAACGCGTCGAGCGCGGTCGCCACAGCCGCCGAAGGCGAGGGAACAAATGGCACCCCCGACACCAAATGACGAATACCCGCCCACGCCAATAGAACCAAGCCAAACCCGATCAATGCCAGGACCAAATCGACGAGCGTCACGCGACGGGAGCCTCAGGCGCCTCGGGGCCCATCGAGCGGTAGGCGATCTGCGTGGCGATGGCAGCCGCGACGAGAGCCGTCACAAGCAGGCCAGGAACGGCAACAAACGGATAGAACGTTGCATATGGAGGCGCCACCGACACCAACACCGAGGCCGCCACTGCCGCCACGAACACAACGGTGAAGTAGGCAGGAACCGGCTGCTGCATGAAACGGCCCAAAAGATACAGCGGGATGATGGCGAGAATATTCAGGAACATGCCCACCACCAAGTGGCCGGCAAAGCCGAAGGGCACAAAGGAGAAGCCGATCATGTCCATCACCAGGTCGAATCCCCACGCTAAAACAGCGGAGGCCAAGCCGGCAACGAGACCGCCCAGGAGGGCGCGCGGGAACAGGTAGGAGCGCTTCATCACGTTGACTCTACTCTCTTTTTGAAAAAGAGGAGGCAGAGAACGCTTGCCCCATGGGGAAAAGAGGAGTGCAATTAATACCCTGACAAGGCACACGTCTTGCGGAGAATCCAACTCCTCCCCGATCATCGGTAAGAGTTCGGCCGCTCCACCGTCTCCTGCTATGCCTCACCACTCCGACCAACCGCTGCTCGATGCGTACGATGAGTACGCCGATGCCATCTTCCGACACTGCCTGTTTCGGGTCCGTGATCGCGAGCGAGCACAGGAACTCATGCAAGATACGTTCCTGCGGGCCCTCGAAGCTCACCGCAAAGGCAGTGAGATCCAGAATATGCGCGCCTTCCTCTATCGCATCGCCCATAATCTCATTATCGATACCTATCGCCGCGACCACGGCGATGTCTCACTAGAAGAAATGGAAGAAACTGTTGGCTTCGATCCACCAGATGAATCGCAAAGTCCAGCGCGTGACTTCGCGGGTAGCGAGATCCTCGAGCGCTTACAAGAAGTAGAAGAGCCGTATCGCTCCGCTCTAGTCATGCGCTACGTCGACGGCTTAGATCCACGTGACATTGCCGATATGCTCGGTGTGACCGCCAACGTCGCCTCGGTCCGCATCCACCGCGGACTGAAGCGCCTCAGCCTCCTTCTTAAAGCCTAAAACGCCATGACCTCTCTCGAAGATGCCATCGGCCGCGCCGCTCAGTCGACCACTCTGACCCCCGCAGAAAAAGCGGCCGGGCGCCGCCTGCTGCGGGCCGCCATCGGCCTGGGCCCCACTCTCGGTACCTTCCGCCTCACCGATGGGGAGCGAGCGGAAGGTCGAGCCGTGCTGCACGACGCCATAATGAATGATGGCGCGCCCGCCACTGGACACTCAATGCTAGGCCGCCTGACATCGATCGTCCGCCTGCCAGCTGTGGCTATGGGCCTTATGCTCTCTACTGGCCTGGCCGTAGCCGCCAATAACGCCCTACCCGGTGACTCGCTCTACCCCGTGAAGATTGCTGTGCTAGAGCCAGTCATCGGCTCACTCCAGCCCACCTCGTCGCTCCGCGCCGCCTGGTCGGTGGAAGTGTTGCACCGCCGCTTGTGGGAGATTGACGAAATTACCACCCGCACCGACGACGATAATGCCGCCCGCCTGGAAGTCGCCGAACGTGAAGTGCGCGCTCAAGCGGAACGCGTCTTGAACCAAGCCAAGGAGCTGCCACTCGAAAACAGCCAGGAACTGCGCACCCAGGCTCAGCGAGTCATGAAGGTAAGTAGCGACTCAGTGCGTCGCATGATCTCCACGAGCTCCAACGATTCTCAACGAGTGTCGCTCCAAACGCTTCTCTCCACTTTGGAGAATCATGGTCACGCGCTCAGTGAAGACAGCGACGGCGGTGCCAGGGCCTCTGCCGAGAGTAGTACCTCAATGGTACGACCGCTCCCTGGCGGCGTAGGCGTGTCAGACCCCGCGATCATCACCATCACCATCGGCGGAGATGATCAATCGGACGACGTCTCAAGTGAGAATGATGACACACCTGCATCGGATCAGCCCGAATCGAGCATCTCGTCACGCTCTCAGTCCATCAGCCCACGACCCCCCAACCCTCCGACTGAACCAGTGGTTCCGCCGCCCGCGCGTGCATCGTCATCCGATGCCTCTGCATCGACGAGCAGCGCCACTTCCGCGTCTCTCTCCCTGCCCGCCATCGACCTGCCCGCCATTCCCCTAGGTCGATAATCGCCATGTAAGAACGAGCCGCCACGGACGTCTTCTTTCTCGTGCGCGCAACGCACGTTTTACTTCTTTTCCCCGTCTATCATGACGATTGCTACCCGCCTCGCCTCTGGCGCTGTTCTGGCCTCCATGGCCCTCACTGCCGTGCCCGCCTCAGCACTCACCATAGATCTTTCGGGCAACATCAACACTACCTCCAACCCTCTATCCATGGAGAGCAGGAATCACGCCGATACTTCCGTGCAGACGGGAAAACGCGGGGACCAGGCGCGGTCCGATCTTCGGGCGACCACCCGCACGAACGCGCGCCTATCGCTCTTCAACTTTTGGCGGAGCGACAAGAATGACCACCCAGGCAACAGCTCGGGCAGCGGCTGGTGGATGCACGGCAGCGGTGCAACCATGACCGGCAGCGGCCGCGTGGTCGCCGGCTACGAAAAGAATATGGAGACCGCACTCCAAACGGCAGCCACGTTTTCGGCCAGAATGTCGAAGCGCCTGTGTGCTTTCTTGGGCGAAGACGGCCCCTCGCTCGCCACCTGTATGACCGCCAGAAAGGAGAAGATCAAAGCCTCATTTAGTGCGATGATCGATGCCGCCTTCACGGTGGCCGCGGCAGCCAAAAACGACTAACGCCACGAGCATGACCCCGCCCCGGGCTTAGGCCCGGGGTATTGTTTGGGTTATTCCCGAACCGACACCAGGATGATCCCCTTCGTAAAACCACCGCGCGTACGGCGCTTCTCACGTTGCAGAGCGGTGACTGCCTTGGGTTCAATATCGCCGGCCGCGCACAGCGCGTCGAGCACCTCACGAACATCAGCCATTTCTGCCACCAGCTCCGCCTGCGTCTTCGCTCGCTGCAGTTCCATTACCTCCTCCAAAAGCTTGGTCTTCAGCGCTCCCATCAGGCGCTGAGGCGGCAGGCGACGAATCTTGGCGAAGCCGCCGTTGCCAACGATCACCTCTGGAATGCGGTCACGGACGAGCTTGTTGTAGACGGTGGTGCGCATGGCCGGAGGATAGCCGCAAGGGCGGCCATTCAATCTTGCGAAATCCATCAATTCGTCGGTCTCTCCTTGGAATCGGGATCCAATCGGGGCAGCATGACGGCAACATGACGTTCGAGGATCAGCTCAAGGCCCACGCCGTCACCGATCCGGCGCTCCTTCGCGAAGCACCGGTAGCCGACATACTCGCGCCCTATACGCTTCGACCGATCGGGGCGGGCTTGCAATCACGTATCTTCCGCGTGGAGGGAATACCCTGGGTACTCAAGGAAGGCCGCTGGGATTTGGAATTTCCACTATCATCCGGACTCTCGATTCCGCTCTACGCCCAGGCCGTGGCCGATTGGCTCAAGCCGACGGGCTTCACCTTTCTGCCCACCGATGATCACATCGCCGGACAATTGCGCGAGTACCGTCACCTGGAGCGCTTCTTGGGTTGGGGCAGCGACGAGCCTGCCCTGGCAGCCGACCAACGGGCCATTCGGGCCGGATTAACCACGGCACTGCCGGAAATTGAAGCCTTTTACGGTATCACCTTTGCACAGACACTGTCTCATCTCGTGTTATCGCCACTGAGCGAAACAAACTTCCTGCCGCGCGAATACGTCCTACTGGGGCGATCAATCTCACCGCAAAATAAAGGCAAACGTACGTCATTCGTCTTCCAAGAGTTCGTGACCGGCACGCCGCTGCACGATGTGAACGTGGAAACCCTCAGCGAAAACCACCGCCGCCAGCTGGCCCTGTTCCTCTTCCTACTACTCTTGCTCCACGCCCGCACCGGACGCGTACCAGACACGCGCCCGCGTTACCCGCTGACGCAAGGCTACGACTGGCTCACGAAGACCGATAATCTCTTCGTAACCAAAGATGGCCTGAAGCTGATCGACACTGGTTGGCTCTGGACCGCCGATGATTCCATGATTCGCCGCGGGCTCCTCATTCCCGAGATGACCATCGGGGCGGCGACCAGCACGCTCCAAAAACTTCTCTTCAGCTTTACATGACAATAGCAACCACACTGACGGTCGGCCGCATGGCACTGGCGCTGGTAGGATCTGCCATCCTACTCTTCGGCGGTCCCCCCGTACTCGCAAGTATTCTCTTTGTGGTAGCAGCAGTCACTGATGCCGCCGATGGCCACATCGCTCGAGTCATGGGAACCGTCAGCCCTGCCGGCTCTTTTCTAGACCCGCTCGCGGACAAGATCCTAGTACTGCTCTACCTCGTCGCACTCATCCCAACCGGGATCTTCCCCAGTTGGATACTCTGGGCAACACTGGCGCGCGAACTTGTCAATGATGGCCTGCGCTCCTGGGCCGCTCTTCATGGCCTCGCTCCAGGCGCGATCGGACTGGCAAAAGCCAAAACAGCACTCCAGATGTTGGCAATTGCAGCTAGCTGCTTCTCGCTTGCCACCATGGTCGATCTACAAGATATGGCACATTGGTTACTCATCGCCTCGCTCATTTGCGGCTGGGGTGCCACGCTCCTATTTGCTCCAGCCTGCCTTCGCCGTCATCAATAATAGGCGGATAGTCACCGTCTTGTTACAGTCGCATCGTTCCCCTCCCTCCCCATGGCCAAGTCCGCGATCAAGAATATCGGCATTCTTACCGGCGGCGGTGACTGCGCCGGACTGAACGGCGTCATCTCGTCGATCGTGCGCGCGGGCGTGCCCATGGGCTACGAATTCACCGGCATCATCAAGGGCTGGGAAGGCATCCTCGACCCACCCATGCTCAAGCCTCTGGGGCTTAAGGACGTGCGCGGCATCAGTCACTTAGGCGGCACCATCATCCGCACGACCAACCGCGGCCGTTTTGCCGCCAAGGTGGGCCCCGAGGGTGGCGAGGCCAAACTGCCAAGCGAGATCCTGCATATGGTGGAGCGCAATATGAAGCAAAACAGCATCGACGCACTGATTGTGATTGGCGGCGACGGCACGCTCACGGGCGCACACCAGCTCATGGAAGAGACGGGCGTGAAGGTGGTAGGCGTCCCAAAGACCATCGATAACGACCTGCGCGGCACCGACCGCACCTTCGGCTTCTCCACCGCCGTCGAGATCGTGAGCGAAGCCGTGGACCGAATTCACACGACGGCCACCAGCCACGACCGCGTGATGTTCGTGGAGACGATGGGGCGCCACGCCGGCTGGATCGCGCTCTACGGCGGCGTGGCCGGGAACGCCGACGCCATCCTACTGCCCGAATTCCCCTTCGACGCCGAGGGCTTAGTGACATTCCTGCGCGAGCGCCAAGCCCAGGGCAATCACGACGGCGCCTTGATCGTGGTGGCGGAGGGCGCGCGTATCGGCGGCAAGCTCTCGACGAAGGCCGAGGGCAAGGCCTCGGAGGCCAAACTCGGCGGCATCGCCGAAAAACTCGTAGCCATGGTGGAAACACTTGCACCGGGAGAGTTCGAAATGCGCAGCGTGGTACTGGGTCACACCCAGCGCGGCGGCAGTCCCAACGCCGACGACCGCATTCTATCGCGTGCCTACGGCGTGGCGGCTATTCACGCCATCCAAGCTGGCGACTTCGGCCATATGGTGTCGTTCCGCAAGGGTGCCATGACCACCGTCCCGATTATCCAGGCCGTGGGGGAACTGCATCGCGTCACATCCGAAGACCCCGTGTACAAGGCAGCGAAGAAGATCGGCATCTACCTGGGGGACTAAGGAGGCAAACGCACAGTGCGTCTAGCAGAGATCTCCCGCCCATTGTCGCCATTCTCCTCTTCGCAGTTCTACTGATGAACAACCTACCCACCATGGACGACCACAAAAGAACATCAGTAGCTCAATCATCGACATCGCCATGTCACTGCACTTGGCTGGCATAGTTAAAAAGACTGTCACTCGCTACTAGTCGAGTAAACCGCGTTACACAAACGACTGCACGTCGACCTCGACAGCTGGATAGGACTCCACATAGCGTTCGTCTCGAGCTCCACTATAGGTCACGACACGCTGCTCAAAATCGACCTCGTAGCGCACCACGCCCGCTGCCCACGCAGCCTGTAAAAAGTCAGCGAATGTGCCCTGACCTGCCTGGTCAATCCGAAGAGCAGTGATCAGTGCCGCCTCATCGAATAAGGGTACAGGCACCACACCACTCACCAGCGGTACTCCCTGCTGGACGATGACGGCATCCTGCAATACATAGAGACTCTGTGTAGATGGCAGCGACCAGAGATTCTTTTGCACGCGGGCGCGCCGCAAGCATTCGGCAAGAAAAGGGAAGCCGCCGACGGTGGGTCGATGCTGCATGGCATACGCCATTGCTGCCTGTAGGCGCTCCTGCGGCGTCATATGATTGAAGAGAATCATCTTGGCAGCCCCACGGGGAATCGAACCCCGATTACAGGAATGAAAATCCTGTGTCCTAGCCGTTAGACGATGGGGCCAAAAAGAACGCGGCGTGAGTGTATCGCACCCACCCACACCGCCACAACGCGCTTAATCGGGATCAAAGAGCGATTCTGGCAGCTCCATGCCCGAGAGCAGCTGGGCGATGCGCTTGCCGCCATAGACCGAAGGCAGAATACCGACGCCGTTGCAGCCAAGATTATAGAGCAGCACGCGATTCTTCGGTTCGTAGCCGATGCGCCGCACGCCCGTGGGCGTGTACCCCATCAAACCATGCCAGAGAAAGTCGCGCCGCGATTTCGGGTCCAAATCGCGATACACGCCCCGGAGCGCCTGCCCCAATTCCTCCTCAATGTCGGCTGGGAACGGCACCGCGGGCTCATACGTGGCCGACGCCGGCAGCGGACGTTCTGGCCCGCCGATGCAGAGCAGCGACGCATCCCCAGCACCGTACGGACGGCGAGTCAGGTAGTGGTAAGCATCGGTCGCACGATCGCCGCGTACATAACTGACAGCCGTCGCTGGCGCCGAGCGTGGCTCAGTGTAACCGGCCATGTAGCCGATCACACCCTGCACCATGGCATGGAAACGCGGATTAATATCGTCGCCCGCCAGGTTCGCCAGGCGGAAATTTTCAAAACCATTGGTGCAAAGCACCACCCGACTGGCGATAATTCGCGGTCCGGACGTGATCAAATCAGCGTCGGCCTCACGCAGGATCACCTCGGTCACGGGCAGGTTCTCCACCACCGTCAGACGAGGTCCAAAGCGATCACGCATGGTTGTCACCAACTGCTCGCAAAACAGCGCGCCGTTCAGACAGCCCTTCGGCTCGGTATCAGCGGCCAAGAATGTGGTGTCATCAGTCACGAGCGCGCCCAGCACCACTGAGTGCGGCACAGGCAACACGAAGGTCATCAACTCCTCAGGAATCTGATCAAGTACCTTAGGATCCAGTGTGACGAGTAGCGGCTCGGAGTGGAGGCCATACTTGCGCCTCAACTGCTTATCCTTCAAACGTCGGATGATTTGTGGAATGGTGCTCCATCCCGAATATCCCTGGCAACGGTGCAACGGGGCCTCAATGCCGCAGTCGCGAATGATGTCATCGAGCAGCCCCCAAGCCGACTCCACCAATCCCTGAGCCGCCACCGCCTTCTCTTCGCCGTACGCCTCTGCCAACTCCGGCAATTGACGTTCAAAGTAGCTCACAACCTGACCGGCATTGTGACCGGTAGCGCCGTGGGCGATACGGCCGGCATCGAGCAGTAAGACGTTCAATTTGGTGTTCTTCAGCAGGAAATAGGCTGTGCTCACGCCGGCAATGCCCGCTCCCACCACGGCCACGTCTGTCTGATGATCCTGTTCCAGGCGATGATGCGGACGATTATGGGCCAGCTGTGCCAGCCACGGAGAACGATGAGGAAAATCAGGATGCGTCATGATTGGCGCTCAGGAAAAAAGGCGCGGCCGCTTTTTTCGACCACGCGGATATAAAAAATGGTGCCGTGTGCGGCAGCCTGAGAAGGCACACCGTTCGACACCGAGAACGTTACGTGAATACCGACGGCGCCTTGCACAGCACCGATGCGCGTCGCCAGCCCCTCAAGACCAGCAATAACCCCCGGCGCCAACGACTCGTCCAGCGCCACCTCCTCAAATACCCCCCAGCAGAGCACGCTCTGCCAGCCATTTGGCGTCAATTGCTGTACCTGGAAACACACTCGCGGATTCTCACGAAGAATACGGGTTTTTTTCCCCTCCATCGTCTGCCCGTACAGGACGCCGTCGTGGTAGTAATAGGCCAAGGGAATGATGTAGGGCTTACCGCCTTCCTGGCAGGCCAGATGGCCGAACACCTGCGCCGACAGCAGTGCCTCCATCTCGGCGGCGGATAAGTCACGTTGCATACAGGCAGTCTACCGGCGGCCTGCTTTGTGATCCACGATCTGTTGGTCTTGGAACAAGAAAGGATTAGGGTGCGGGCGTATGCGCATCGCCCCCCGCCTCTTCTTCGCTCTCTTCCTGGTCGCCAGCCTGGCCCTGCCAGCCGTCGCCGCTGAACCAACCGCTGCTCTTGCCACTCCCACGGTCCACGTCTTCGTACGCGAGGGCTGCCGACACTGCGCCGACGAAGAGGCATTCTTCGCCGATTGGGCCAGTACGGACGGACCGGCCGTCACCTACCACGATGTGGCCGATCCGGAGGCCCGCACGCTCTTCGAGCAACTGGTCACGTTGGCCAAGCTACCCAAGGCCACCCCGCTCACGTTCGTGAATGGCACCGTCATTCAAGGTTTCGACGACGCCTCAACCACCGGAAAAGCGCTGCGCACGCTCATCGCCGCCCAAACCGGTAAACCTGACGTCAGCCCACAAGAAGCCGTCGCCACCGGAACCGTGACGGCATCACAGGGCGGTGCCACCTGCGACGACGACCCAAGTGTGCCGTGTGCCGCCCCATCACTGCTCGTCCGCATTCCCTTCACCTCGATGGTCTTCGATGCGGCCACCTATTCGCTGCCAGTCCTCTCCGGCATCCTTGGCCTGATCGACGGCTTCAACCCATGTGCCATGTGGGTGCTCGTCACCTTTGTCATTGTCCTGGTGCAAATCGGCGACCGCCGGAAGATGTGGCAGGTGGCAGGTCTCTTCATCGTGGCCGAGACGGTCATGTACTACCTCATTCTCAACGCCTGGTTCACGGCCTGGGACTTCATCGGTCTCGACGGGATCATCACACCGCTCGTTGGGCTTGTTTCCGTGGGTGGAGGTCTGTTCTTCCTGTACGAGGGCATCATGACCGATGGCACCTGCAAGGTGACCAACCTGGAGCAGCGCCACCGCACCCGCCTGCGCATTCAAGATATCGCCGCCCGCCCATTCACGCTGCTGACGATGGTTGCCGTTGTGGGTTTAGCGTTGTCGGTAAACATCATTGAGTTCGCCTGCTCCATCGGTATTCCTCAAGCTTTCACGAAGATCCTCGATCTCAACAACCTGGGCCTACTGGAGCGCCATGGCCTCATGCTGATCTACATCATCGGCTACATGGCCGACGACTTCCTGGTGTTCGGCATTGCGCTCTGGGGCATCGATCGCCTGGCCATCACGCATAAGTACTCCCGTGTGACCAACGTCATCGGCGGTGTGCTCATGCTCTTGCTCGGCGGCCTGCTGCTACTGCACCCCGAATGGCTGGAAGTGTGGTAAGCGCACAAAAAAGGGCGGCCGGAGCCGCCCCTTCCAGCCTCAAGGCTTAGGCCTTCTTCTGCTCGCCGCTCCAGTGCGGCTTTTTCTCATCGCCGCCGAAGTGCGGCTTCTTCTCGTCACCGCCGAGCAGAGACTGCTTCTTGTCGTCACCAAGCATACGGGTAAGGGGGGAAGAAGTAAGCACCCTCATGCTATTCGAGCTAGTAATTCCGTCGATTAGTCCCCGTTGACGAGTCACCAAAAATAGACAACTTTTCTTGGCTTACTACTGCGAAGAAAACCCGGGCATTGCACCTGAACCTCCGCACTTGCGCAGACTCCCAAGTGGTGACCGAAAGAATAACTGTGAAAAACTGTCAAATTTGGCTATCAGAAGAGAAAAATCTTGAAAAGACGAAGGGGAAATTAGCTGAAAATACGCCGAAAAGTACGGTTTCTCAGAGAGAGGTGAGACAAAAAAAAGCCGGCCGGCGCACAACGTGGGGCGCCTGCCCTGGCGCAATAACGCAAGGAATCAATCACGCGCATACGCGCTACCTCGCGAGATAGGGATCACCTCCTTTCCCGACCGGGAAAGGAAATGCGTGTGTCATAAGTGGTACCTCCGAGTAAGAGAACAGGAACGTCGTTGGGCGATAACTCCAGTATGGGAGTAACACCTAGAACGTCAAATACGACAGATATAGACACCCAAAACACGGCTTTTATTAGCCAATATGTGACCAGGAAAAATTATGCTTGACCACAGGCGGACCCATCGGCAAAGTATCGCGGTCGCGCCACCCGGTGTGACATTGAAACCTCCGGAGGTCTCCGCAATGACGGACCCACGTCCGCCCCCGTCCAACCACGTCGGTTGAACGGCAACCCCGGTCCTCGCCCCCAGACGTGCTTGCACGGCTGGGGGTTTTTTACGTGCCGAATGTGCCACAAGACACATCATAAAAGAGCCCCCTCGGCTCTGGGTGACCCATCCAACCGGATGCGGGGTCGTCGAGGCGAGGGGGTGGAGTGCGGCGGCCAGCCGCACCCGTCAGAGATGGTCTAGGAGCTTTTTCACTCCAAGCCCTCCTAGACAAAAGTTGGGACCAAAGCCCCCGGGGAAACACGAGTATCCCGGGCGCATTGAGATAATAAAGTATCTTATTATTTTGTCAAATTCTTCTGAAGACGGCGAAAACACCGATTTAGATAGAAATTACCCAAATCAGCGAACAGCCGCCTTCATCCAGGCGGCAAAGAGCGGGTGCGGGCGATGCGGACGACTGAGGAACTCCGGGTGGAACTGGCTGCCCACCATGAACGGGTGGTTCTTCACCTCCACAATCTCCATCAAGCCCGTCTCGGCCCAGGTGCCCGAGAAAACGAGGCCCGCCTTCTCCAGCGGCGTACGGAAGGCGGCATTGAACTCGTAGCGGTGGCGGTGGCGCTCGCTGATGGTCTTCTGGCCGTAAGCCGCGGCTGCCTTGGTGCCGGGCGTCAGCTCGCACTCGTAGGCGCCAAGCCGCAGCGTGCCGCCCTTCTCGCGGCCGGCGCTCTGGCCGGGCAGGAAGTGCACCACGTACTTCTCGCGCGCGAGCTTCTGCTCTTCGTCGAACTCTTCGCTGGTGAGCGTTTCGTCCTTTAGGGCACTGCGGGCGAACTCGATGGCCAGCAGCTGCGCACCCAGGCAGAGGCCCAGGTACGGCACCTTCTTCTCGCGGGCGTAGCGGGCGGCGGCGATTTTCCCCTCGATGCCGCGGCTACCGAAGCCACCCGGCACGATCACGGCATCGGCCGACTTGAG
>CAZYNU010000003.1:23444-70915 GCA_964648045.1 uncultured Candidatus Peribacteria bacterium | reverse complement strand
CTTTACTCGCAAGAGGGGGTACCACGGTGACACTACTGACTGGGAGTAAGTCGTAACAAGGTATCCGTAGGAGAACCTGCGGATGGAACACCTCCTTACCAGGGAGATCACACCTCGCTTCATCAGTCCTTCTTTTGAACGGACCGAAGCACACATGCTCTGATCGGCGATACAGATCATCATGTGAAATGATTGACCGAGAATCGCCACGGATTTATCCGTCTCGGACAGAGACCTATCTCACTTGCACGATGTGGTGAAGCCGAAAGCTTTACTGCCAATAGACACCCCCGACGGGGTGTTTTTGGCGTATGCGCGCTAGAATGGAGTGGCGTCCGCCCGTTCCTTTCCTCGTAGGAGTCCTGTCATGTCCGTTTCAAAGTGGCTGGGTCCGACCGCCGCCCTCGTGGGGTATCTCGCCGCTCTGGCCCTGCTCGGCATGGCCGCCTGGCAGTTCCTCTGCGAGGGCGTCGCCAGCATCGAATGCCCGCTGCGCACATCGCAGCTCCAGGCCATGGCCCTCTGCGTCAGCCTCCCCACCGGCCTCGGCCTGCCGGCTGCCTATCGTGCGCTCGGCCGTGCCGCCTGGCGTCCCCTCTTGGAGCCGGTGCTCCTGAGTCTGGCGCTCTTCTTACTAATTAGTGGCGATGTCCTGGCCGCGGCCGGCCTCCACGTCTTCCCCTTGGCCTTTGGCCTCCTCCTCGGTCTGGGTGTGCGCTGCTTCCTGGCCGACTGGCGCCCCGTTGTCTCCTAAGGCGCTTATCGCCTCTCATCCCCAGACTCGCACTGGGGATGTTTCTCGTGCCTCATAGACATTCTCGGCAGGCCACCTCCCGCTGCTCAGGCAGCAGCAGAGCCAGGGCTCGTTCGCGGTGCGCTTTGGGTACGCGAGCTAGTAGCTCTTGGAGAAAACCCTCCGTGAGCATCGTCCTGGCCTCCGCCGGACCGATACCGCGGGCGGTGCAGGCGAAGAGGTCCTCGGCTGTCAGGCGCGTGACGGTGGCCCCGTGGCTGGCCTTCACGTCGTTCGTGCGGATCTCCAGCGCCGGCACCGCCTCCACGCGCGCCTGCGGGTCGAGCATGAGCGCCTTCTGGCTGAGGTAGGTCTGCGTGCCGCCGCCATGCTCCCCGATCTCGATCAGCCCGTGCGCGTCGATACGACCGCGGCCCTTGGCTGCCAACCGCATGGCCGTTTCTCCCCCGCCGCGCGGCCCATCAAAAATATTCTCGGCCGTAAGCCGCAATCGCTGCCCATCGCCGGCGAGCGCGATCCAATCCACCGAACTCTTGGCGTCGGCGCCAATGAGACGGGTACTCACTGTTTGATGTACATCGCTGCCGCCGGTGGAAACGAGGTGCCAGCGAATGGTTGCCCCGTCGCCTAACTCGGCCGACAAGATGATGATGGCGTCCTCCCCTGCCGGTAGCCCCTGTAACACGGTGCACTCGCAACTCGCTCCTGCGCCAAGCCTGAGACTGATTGAACGCAGGGCACTATCAGCGTGGATGTGCGCGACATACTCTCGGCACTCCCCAGCTGCCAGTACGACGGTGTGTGCCACCTGCGTGGCGTCGAGGGTGTGGCCGTCGGCGGAACTCTGGGTCATACCTGTGTAGTATGGCGCTGGGCAGAACTATCGGAAAGCCGTTATATCGGCTATACTGCGGAGATTCACTCCTTTTTATGTCCACCATCCCGCCGTCTGGTCCAAGCGATCGCATTCAGCCCGTCCAGCCCGTTAGCCCCACGCGTGGTGCGCCTGAGAAGCCGAAAGACGAGCCTGCACGGCAGTCTCTGAAGCGGTCGCGGGTGGCGCTCCGCGATGATGGCCAGGTGGAGATCCGCCTAGACCATGGTGGTGTGGTGATCGTAGCGCTCAATGAGTTCGCCGCGCGTTACCGGGAGCTTTTCGGCGAAGATCCGCCCGCTGGGTCACTCGTGAACGAACAGGTGTAAGAAAAAAGCCTGGGGATATCCCCAGGCGATGGTCGTCAGGAGACGACCTGGATAGCACGGAGAGCGGCGCGATCGTGGTGTGTGAAATATTTCGCGTACGGATTTCTGACGCATTCACTCAGTAGCCGCAGGCCGCCGCTGGCCGGATGAAGGACGATCTGGCGCATCCAGCTAGGATCCGGCCAGTACAGGCAGTAGAGCGTGACTTCACGTCCGTGTGAGTGATACTGCTCAAGGAGTCGGACGTGATGCCGTGCCTCTGCCACCATCTGCCCGACGATCGGGCCGAGTTCTTCCTTGGCTTCGCGTAACATGGCGTCTACCAGGCAACAATCGCCCGGCTGTACGCAGCCATAGCAGGTCACCTGCACATGCCCTGGCCATGTCTCGTAGTCCATGCGTTCCGGGTCGAAATGCCCCCGGGCCTGCATAATTGCCACCCGCCCCCACCGGGGCAGATCGGTGACGATGATTAATCCGGTTGCTCGCTCTGTCGTTGTCAAAGGACCTCCCTTGGTGCAACGCACCCTCTTTGGTACGGAATAATAGTATTTTACTTTATTTTATAAAATAAGCAATTACCCCACAGAGCCCTCCATTTCCAGCTCGATTAGGCGATTCATCTCCACGGCGTACTCCAATGGCAGCAGGCGAACAATGGGCTCGATGAAGCCTGAAACGATCATCGCCTTGGCTTGCTCCTCGGTTAGTCCGCGCGATTGCAGGTAGAAGATGTCTTCGGCCGAGAGCTTCCCCACCGTTGCCTCGTGCGCCACGGTCACGTCGTCGGTCTGCACGTCGACAACGGGGATGGTGTCGGTGCGGCTGATTTCATCGAGCAAGAGCGCGTCGCACTCCACGCTGGCCGCGCTGCCGACGGCCTGCGGGGCCACCTTGAGCACGCCGCGGTAGACGGCCGCGCCGCCGCCCTTGCTGATCGACTTGCTCACCACGTTGCTTGAGGTGCGCGGGGCCAGGTGGAATACCTTGGCGCCTGTGTCCTGCCACTGGCCGGCGTTGGCAAAGGCGATGGCCATGTGGTCGGCGCGGGCACCCTCCCCAACCAACATGGAGCAGGGGTAGAGCATCGTGGCGCCGCTGCCCATGTTGCCGCCGATCCACTCGATGGCGCCGTCGCGCTCCACGATCGCGCGCTTCGTGTTGAGGTTGTAGGTGTCGCGACTCCAGTTCTCGACCGAGCTGTAGCGGCAGTGCGCGCCGGGCTTTACGAAGACTTCCACCAGGCCGGCGTGCAGCGCCTGGCTGCCGTATTTAGGCGCGCTGCAGCCCTCGATGTAATGCACCGAAGCGCCTTCTTCCACCACGATCAGTGTGTGCTCGAACTGGCCCATATTGCGGGCGTTCATGCGGAAATATGCCTGCAGCGGATCGCGGACTTTGACGCCCTTAGGCACGTATAAGAAAGTGCCGCCGCTCCAGACCGCGCCGTGCAGGGCCGCGAACTTGTGGTCGGCGGGCGGCACGCACTTCATGAAATAGTCCTTCACCAGCGCCTCGTGCGTATGCAGGGCCACGTCCATGTCCAAGAAGACCACGCCGAGCTCGTCCCATTCCTTCTTGAGCGAGTGGTAGACCACTTCGCTCTCGTACTGCGCGCCCACGCCGGCGAGCACCTTGCGCTCGGCCTCGGGGATGCCCAGGCGGTCGTAGACCTTGCGGATCTCCTCGGGTACCTCGCCCCAGCTGGCCGATTCGCCGGCGCCGGCCGAGGCGTAGTAGATGATGTCGTCGAGGTCGAGCTTGGAGAGATCGGCGCCCCAGGTGGGCAGGGGCTTCTCTCTAAAAATCCTCAGGGATTCCAGGCGGTGCGCGAGCATCCACTCCGGCTCGTTCTTGTCGGCGCTGATCTTCCGCACGAGTGCCTCGTCCACGCCGCGCTGTGCCCCCACCGCGTACGGCGAGGGGTTGGGAGTATCGAGGATCTCACGCGATAAACCGGCGAAGATTGCCTCGTCGTTGCCGGCGGCGGACGCCGTCTGGGCCATGGGATTAGGAGTATACACCCCGCTTAAGCCCTTTGGGCTGCCACCTGGCCGTCGAGCGCGGCCTGCAATCGACGGATCGTCTCCAACTGCTCGGCAATCACGCGGTCGCGCGCGGCCAGCTCGTCGAGGAGTTTGCGCCCTTCGGCGTTGCGCATCAGGAAGGCGTAGAGCTTGGGGTCTTCTTCTTTCATCCGCTGCTTCTTCACGCGCTTGTGGCTGCCGGCGGCCGCATCGGCGGCGTCGACCATCAGCTGGAAAGCGTTGAACGCGACGGTATCGAAGGTAACCTCCTCGCTGTCGGCGCTCTGGTCGGCGGCCTGCTCCACCGCGCGCTCCACAGCGGGTGACAAGCGCGACGAGCCGATGCTCACCGAGGGCACGAAGGTCGGGGGCAATTGGTTGCGAATGTCGGCGAGGGCCTCGCGCCGTTCGCTGTCGCTGCCCAGGGCCAGCACGCTCTCGCGGCGGTCCTCGCCGGCGAAGCCGTAGTCCAGTAAGAAAGCGGCGTCGTCGAAGCTTACGAAGTCGTCGCGCAGCGCGCGATCACCCTGGATGACAGTGCGCAGGCGGTCTTCTAGTTCTTTCAGGACGGCGTCGGTCAGGGGCGAGCGCGAGCGGACTTTCAGCATGAATTCATCGCCGCCGACGCTGTAGGCCTCGGTCCGGAGTCCCTGTTCTTGGCACCAGGCTGCCAATGCTTCCGGCGGTCGCACGAGGATATCGGCCAGGCGCTGCAGGTAGGCGCAGGCGTTGCTGTGATTCGTGCAGTCGACGATCGTCTTCATGCCGTCCACGTCTAGGAAGACGGCGCCGGTATGCTCGATGACGGGTTTGGCTGCGGGATCAAGCAGCTCCTGCTCCAGCTCGTGGGCAATGATCGGCCGTAGGCACTGGTAGCTCTGGATGATCGTGCCGTTGTGCGAGAGTACCAGGTCGGTGGCCACTTCCTTGTAACCGGCCTTCACGCGCTGATTCAGCGCAGCTTCCATCTGCTCGTTCGTGAGGTGATTTTGTGGATCGGTGAAGACGCTGCGCAAGATGACCACCTCGCCGTACACGCGTTCGCGCAGGTACGGCGGCATCTGCTTGAGTAGACGCTCATAGAGTGGCGGACGCGCGGTATCGGCCCGCAGGGGTTCGGCGAGTCGCGCGAGTTCGGAGCGCCAGTCGTCGTGGGCCGGTACTGAATCCAAGTGACGCATTCGGGCAGCCCTTTTACCGGCTCAAATCCACCGGCGCAACCTTTTCTGTACTTTTTTGTATTTCAGGATGAAATATATTTCAGCTCATCGGCTCCGACGCATGCTTGCGAGGAGTAAGAGGGCAGCGCCGATAGTGATGCAGGAATCAGCCACGTTGAAGATAGGAAACGTTCCAACCTGAAACATGTCGGTCACGAGGCCGTCCCCCGCGCGGTCCAGTAGGTTACCTAATGCACCGCCAACGATCAGACCGAAGCCCGCTTGTGTCAGAGGGGAGCGTGCGTCTTTGAAGGCTGCCCAGACCACCAGTCCTAATGCTGCGACAATTAAAACGGTTTGTGCAGCGGGGGCGAATGTTAGTCCGAAGGCGATGCCGGGGTTGAACGCCAGGACAAGTCCTACTTGCTCGCCGATAATGGCGATGCGTTCCTGCAAAAAACCATCCGCCAAGAATTTGCCGAGTAGGCTGAAAGTCATCGCAGCCGTGGCAGCAATAAAAAGTGTTCGACGTTCGTGGAGGAGTGACATGCGTCGACTGTAGCGACGGCTATCGGTGCGGTCGACTTAGCTCTCGTTCACCTCGATCTCCACCTCACCTTCGGCCTTCACCCGCGTCTGACACCCCAGGCGATAGGGATCCATCGTCACGCCCATGTTCTCTTCGCGGTCGTTGCGCGCGTTGAGGTGCTCCATGCCGGACTTCACCTGGCAGAGGCAGGTGGTGCAAAAACCGTTTCCACCACAGGCGTGTTCCATGGGGATGGCGTTATCGAGCGCGATCTTGAGCACGCTCTGGCCCTCGGTCGCTTCGACGGTCTTACTCTGGCCGGCATAGTGGAACGTCACTTTGGTCATGTGCGCCAGGGTAGCGGCCCTGTTCGCATCCGCCAAAGGATTGGGTATTTTTACTGGCTACCGGGCTATCAATCTCGGATACTGCCTCCGATGACCTCCATCCCTCTGCTCTCGCTTCGCGGCTTACGCGTCTCTGTTGCCGGTAAAGAAGTGGTGGCTGGTGTCGATTTAGAGATTGCCCCCGGCGAAGTGCATGCGCTGATGGGTCAGAACGGCTCAGGAAAAAGCAGTCTGGTGAATGCCCTGGCCGGGCACCCGGCGTACGAGGTAACCGCCGGTACCGCCACGTTTCTTGGCCACGATCTCCTCTCGTTGGAGCCGCATGAGCGCGCCCGCGCCGGGCTGTTTTTGGCCTTTCAGTATCCTCGTGAACTGGCTGGAGTGTCGCTGCGGCAATTCCTCTTCGCTGCCGTCTCGGCCCAGCGCGCCGCCCGCGATCCCGCTGCGCCGCCGCTCTCGCCCATCGCCTTCCGCGACGAGCTGGCTGCGGCCATGGCCACCCTGCATGTTGATCCCGCCTTTGCTGAGCGCTCGCTCAATCAGGGCTTTAGCGGTGGTGAGAAGAAGAAGGTGGAGGTGCTGCAGCTCTCGGTGCTCAAGCCCCGCCTGGCCTTGCTCGACGAGACCGACTCGGGACTCGACGTGGATGCCCTCAAAATTGTTGCCTCCGGCGTGGAGCGCGAGCGCGGTCCGGAGTTCGGGGCGTTGGTCGTCACGCATTACGCCCGCATTCTCTCCCATTTAAAGCCAGACCGTGTGCACGTCATGCTGGCAGGTCGCATTGTCGAATCTGGTGCTGCCGATCTGGCCAACTCGCTGGAGCGCGACGGCTACGCCAAATACCGCTCCTCTCCCGCGGCCATTCCGCTGGGGTGAAGATGAGACTGTAACCTTCAGTATCGTCATCCGTAGAAGATTGCGGAGGAGGTCCTTTCCTCTACCATCCTATTTGTTCTTCCCTCCCTTCCTTATGGCTGAATCGACCACCGTCAACGTTCGCCCGCCCGTGTGGGCCCTCATTATCGCCGTTGCCCTGGGCGGCGGGTTCTACCTGGCCGGCAAACACATCGAAAACGATGCCGTTCGCCATCCGCCCGTCGTCATCTCGGTGAGCGGCGAGGGGAAAGTGATGGGTACGCCGGACATCGCCATGTTGTCTTTTGGCGTCCAGACCGATCGTCTGCCTTCGGCCGAGGGCGCTACCAAAGATCTGGGTACGCGCATGCAGAAGATCATCGCCTCACTGAAGCAGCAAGGCATTGCCGAGGGTGACATCTCGACACAATCTCTCTCGCTCTATCCCGTCTACGACTATAGCGATGGTCGCACGATCCCTCGCGGCTACCAGGCCGGCCAGACGCTCTCGGTGAAGGTGCGCGATACCGCCAAAGTGGGCGACGTGCTCTCGCTCGCTGCGTCTAGTGGCGCCAATCAAATCGGTGGTGTGTCATTCACCATCGACGACCCCGAAGCTTTGCGTGATGTCGCTCGCGCCGAGGCGATTGCCGAAGCCAAAGAGAAGGCACAAGAGCTGGCCGGCCAGCTCGGCGGCTCTCTTGGTCGCATGACCGCCTTCAGCGAGAACGGCGGCGGATACTATCCGCCCGTGATGTACGCCCGCGATATGATGGCTGGTGCCGTGGCCAACGAGGCGAAGTTGGATGTGCCGAGCGGAGATCAGGAGGTAGTGGTGAACGTGTCGCTGACGTACGAGTTGCGCTAAGACTCGCTGTCGCTCCCCGCGGTTGCCTGAAACGGCAGCCGCGGGTTTCGGTGATGACGTGGTAGCGGGGCGACCGGGTGCCGAATCTGACCTGGCCCCAGCCGTGACGAACTGTCGAGTTTGGGTTTCTGGCGCCTTGTCACCTATCTTTTACGCTGCTAGGCTGATTTGCCGTGTAATCCCGGTTCCATGGTCTACCTCGTCGTTCTCATTGGATCGGCCAGTATTCTCGCCGGTATCCTGCTGGGCAAACTCTTGCTCAAGCAGCGTGCCGTCCGGCGCTTCGTCCGCAGCATCCGCCAGCGGCTGCAATCGGCCGAGGATCGCGGCGCCGTGATGGTGGAAGAGACGGTGGTGGAGCGTCCCTCTAAAGATCCACGCACTTCGGCCATTGAGTTGCAGCAAGTGCGCTCGTTCGTACGCCTGGCCGAAAAGGCTCTGGCTCAAGAAAAGACCGAAGAGGCCGAGCGCCTCTACATCCAAGCCCTCACGATCCAGCCTCACGCTCAGGACGTAAAGGCCCAACTCGCCAAACTCTATCTCACGAGCAATCGCGAGCCCAAGGCCGAAGCCATGTATCGCGAGCTGCTGAAGGAGCGTGACGAGGTGAGCTTCCATGCCAACCTCGGCTTGGCCTACTACCGCCAGGGCAAGTATGTCGACGCCTGCTTTGCCTATCAGGAGGCGTTGAACCTCGATCCGAAGAACCCAGGTCGCGCCGCCGCTCTTGGCCG
The DNA here is from genome assembly GCA_964648045.1 of uncultured Candidatus Peribacteria bacterium. Classification (GTDB taxonomy): domain Bacteria; phylum Patescibacteriota; class Gracilibacteria; order Peribacterales; family Peribacteraceae; genus JAGOUB01. Next base: position 62,438 of record CAZYNU010000003.1, on the reverse strand, counting down.
TGCCTGCATCGCCGCCCAGCGCTTCGCTGAGGCTATCCCGTTGCTCGAAAAGGCGTCGAGCTTCCTGGCGCGCGACACCGAAATTCTGCACCTGCTCGCCGAATGCTACCTGCAGATCGGCGACAAGGAGCACGCGGAGGAGACCTATCGCCGCATCAACAAGCTTGAGCCCTACGACGAGGCGGTGAAGCAGAAGCTGTTGAGCTTGGCGCAGGCCTAAGTGCGCAAAAAGAACCCGCTGCGTGTGGCAGCGGGTGAGTTCGGGTGGTGGTCAGGCCGGGGCGTTCTTGCCCTGACGAGTTTGGGTGTTGTAGAGCCAGCGGAAGTTGGGGAGTCCATCGAGGCGGTAGCCCTCGACGATGAGCTTGCAGCAGCTCGTGTTGGCTTCAGATTCTTCTTCCACGCTGGCCACTCTCATGGTGGTGATCCGGACGAGAATGTTGTGCCCGTTCACTACAAAGAGGACGTAATTGCCCGGCCCTCCCAGGAGGGATGCGGCGATCTGCTGGCCGCTTGGTCCGTCGGTGATCAGGATCTGCTCGACGGAGTTCTGCACCTCAGCCATGACACTGTCTCTTGAATGATCATCGTAGCCACAACCTGGATGTTGCCCAGGTCGCCGTGCGGAACACGGCTAATGAATAAATTATACTTATTTTTACATTTGTCAATATTCAGGAAGTCTGATGTGTCTGGGCACATCACGGCTTGGAGGTGCGTCACGCGCGGTGCTACGGTACCGCCGTACTCTTCCCGCCCCTCCCGCATGGACATTTCCGCCGCCAGCCAGCGTATTGCCGGTCCAGGATTCATCGCCGCTCTCGATCAGAGTGGTGGCAGCACGCCCGATGCCTTGGCCGCCTACGGCATTGCCGCGGATGCCTGGGGCGACGACAAGGAAAAGATGTTTTCCCTTATGCACGAGATGCGCGCGCGCATCATTGTGAACCCCGCCTTCGACCGGCGCGTTTCCGGTGCCATTCTTTTTGAGCGCACCATGCTTGGCACCATCGACGGCCTGCCTACCGCGCGCTATCTGTGGGAGAAAAAAGACATCGTCCCCTTTTTGAAGGTCGATGAAGGCTTGGCTGAACGCACCGGCGGCGTGCAGCTGATGAAGCCTATGGCAAAGCTAGAGTCTCTGCTCAAGAGTGCCGTAGAGCACGGCATCTTCGGCACCAAGATGCGTTCCGTTATCCACGCCGCCGACGCCGAGGGTATCGCGGCTGTGGTGAAGCAGCAGTTCGAGGTGGGCGACAGTATCACCGCTGCCGGCCTCATGCCCATCATCGAGCCCGAGGTGAGCATTAAGTCGGCCGACAAGGCCGCCTGCGAAGCGCTCCTGCGCGACGCCATCCTCAAGCACCTCGACCTGCTCCCGGCCGATCGCCAGGTGATGCTTAAGCTGACCCTTCCCGACCAGCCCGATTTCTACGCCTCGTTGGTCGTGCACCCGCGCGTTCTGCGCGTGGTGGCTCTCTCTGGCGGCTACCCACGCGAGGAGGCCAATGCCAAGTTGGCTCAAAATCACGGTGTCATCGCTAGCTTCTCGCGTGCTTTAGTCGAGGATTTGCGCGTCGGCCAGACTGAAGCGGAGTTCACGGCTGCGCTGGATGCTGCCATTGATGGGATCTACCAGGCATCGTTGTCTTGAGTCGCCAAAACCCCTGGCCCGGCACCCCGTACCTGGCCTAGGCTTGGCCCATGATCGACCTGCAAGACCTCCGTGACCGCCCCGACGTCTACCAGAAGGCGTGCGACAACAAGAAGATTGCCCTGTCGGTGAAGGATTTTCTGACGCTCGACGAGTCCCGCCGCGCCTTGGTGACCGAGATTGACCCTATGCGCGCCGAGCGCAACCGCGTGAGTAAAGAGGTGCCAACCATGCAAGGCGACGACAAGGCTAAGGCGATCGCCGCCATGAAGGTTCTTGGTGAGGAATTGAAGGTAAAAGAAGAGAAGCTGGCGGCCGTTGAGGTGCAGTGGCGCGAGATGCAGTTGAAGTTCCCCAATGTCCCCCTGTCGCACGTGCCGGTAGGCCTGAGCGAAGAGGAGAACGTGGTCGCCAAGGTAGTGGGTGAGCCGAAGAAATTTTCGTTCCCGGTGCGCGACCACGTGGCGCTAGGGAAGCATCTCGATATCATCGACGTCGAGCAGGCGGCCATCGTCAGCGGCAGTCGCTTTGCGTACCTCAAGGGCGATGCTGTGCGTTTGCAGATGGCGATCATACAACTGACCTTCGATAGTCTTGGTGACGAAAAGACGATTGCGGCCGTGGCCAAACAGGCCGGCCTAAACGTCTCTACTAAGCCTTTCGTGCCCGTTCTTCCGCCGGTGATCATGCAGCGCGATGTCATGGACCGCATGGACCGCCTCAAGCCCGAGGAACAGCGCTACCTGTTACCCGAGGACGGCCAGGTGCTGGTCGGTTCGGCCGAGCATACTCTTGGACCCTACTACATGGAGCAAACCATCCCGGCCGAGCAGCTGCCTGTGCGCTTTATCGGCTATTCCACTGCCTTCCGCCGCGAGGCTGGTACCTACGGCAAAGACATGGGCGGCATCCTGCGCGTGCACCAGTTCGACAAGCTGGAGATGGAATCGTTTTCCGCCGCCGATGCCGGTGAAGATGAGCAGAAGTTGATCGTCGCTCTGCAGGAGCACTTGGTGAGCCAGTTGGAAGTTCCGTACCGCGTCATTCAAAAGTGCACGTACGATATTGGCAAGCCCAACGCCAACGGCATCGACATCGACTGCTGGATCCCTGCCCAGCAGACCTACCGCGAGACGCATACCAGCGACTACATGACCGACTACCAGGCTCGCCGCCTCGGTACATTCTACAAAGACGCCGAGGGCAAGCGGAAGCTTGTACACATGAACGACGCCACCGCTTTCGCTATCGGTCGCGCCCTCATCGCCATTCTGGAGAATCATCAGAATGAGGATGGCTCGGTGAACATCCCGAAAGCGCTGCAGCCCTACATGGGTGGCCAGAAAGTAATCAAACCTCGAGCGTAATTCGTCGAAATTCGCCCCTCCCTGCGCCCGGACGGGTCTTGGCGTCCGTGGCGCGACGCGCTTTCTTGGGCACTTCTTTGTCGCGCACAAAGAAGTGCCAACCAAGTGATTGGCACCTGTGTAAGACGAAGATTCAGCCCACCTTCCGATTCACCACCACCTGCTGCACGATCGCGAAGAGCGTGGAGACGCCCCAGTAGAGCGAGACGGCGGCCGGGAATTGGATGGCAAAGAAGCCAATCATGAGCGGCAGCGCGTAGAGCATGATTTTCTGTTGTGTTTCCTCGGCCGAAGGGGTCGGCTTGCCGGTCTTGCTGTCGATGACTTCGTTCTTCTTCTCTGTCTTACGCTGCTTGAAGCTGAGCCACATTTGCAGGAATTGCAGGCCCATCAAGATCGGCGCAAAGACCCATAATGGCTTGCTCAGGTCCATGCCAAGGAACCACGGTGAGAAGCTCCAGTCGATGGACTGGAAGATGGGGTAGAGGCTTTCGCGCGCGAATTCCAGTTGCGAGCCGTCGCGGATGACGTAGTAGAGACCGATCAAAATAGGGAACTGTACCAACAGCGGTAGGCACGACTGGAACGGATTCACGTTGTGCTCTTTCCAGAGCGCCATCATTTCTCTCTGCATCGTCGCCGCGTCGTTCTTATGCTTCTCACGCAGCGCGTTCATCTTTGGCTGTAGCACTTGCATCTTTCGCTGACCCTGCAATGCGTGCTGAGTGGGGAGGAAGAGCAGCAGCTTGATTAGCAGGGTGAGGAGAATGATCGTCAGACCCAAATTATGGCCGGGCAACAGCGCCGCAATGCCGACAAACAGGTTGAGGAACGGTTGGCTGATAAACGTACGAAACAGTTTTACGAAGCCGTTTGGCTGTGTCATCTCCAGGCGTGCCAAGGTGTGGCCGGTGCCTCCAAGTGGGCGCAGATCTTCGGGGAGGCGCACCTCGTACGTTGCCTCTTCGGAGAAGAGTGCGTACTTCCAGGGTGTCAGCGTAATGGTGGCGTGCTGACCGGCGGCGATGCTCGTATCGGGGGGGCACTCACCGGCAATCTCGGTGGGTGCGGCGGCAACGAGCGTCTCGCCTGTGCCGCCAGCCGTCACCTTGAAGAGATCGAAGGGCGGCAGCGGGCAGCGACTCTTGAGTGTGATACCCGTGGCCGTAGCGTTTTTCAGTGTGACAGCCGGAACATTGCCCAGGCTGGCTCCGTCGGCCTCGATGGCAATGCCGGTTTGAGGAGATTTTTGGTCATTGCCCCACAGACCCCCAAAGAGGAAGTGTGAAATCAAGTAGGCAGCGGCGAACAGGGCGACGAACTCGAGGACGCTGGTTAGGCGGTTTTTGGCGGCGGGCATGGGAGAGTCGAAAGGAAAGCGCTCGCTTCGCGTTGAAGCTCGGCGAATGCGCATTGCAGACTAGAGGAGCGCGGCGCGATCAACAAACACGTGGCAGAATATTCGCGTGCTGTCTCGCGGAGGGCCAAGCGGAAGGCCTCCTTGCAGCGGCGACGCATGCGGTTGCGGTTCACGGCCGACTTATCCAGCTTGGCGCCGGCGAAACTACCCACGTAGATGGATCCTTCCGGGCGTACTTTCTCGCCTGGCAGGCGGCCAGGCAGCCAGCGCACCACCATGTGTCGTCCTTTCCAAACCGTCCCCCGGGTGCGGAGGAAGTCGCAGCGCTTACGCCCGCGGAGATGGAGAATCTGCACGGCGGCATCCTACCTGCCTGGCATGGCTTTGTCTGGTCAATTTGACATTTTAGGAAATTTCGCCATAGTATTCAGACCATGTCTGTCTTTACGCCCGAGGAGTATGAGGCTCATCTTACGGTTGCTACCGGCGGCTTGAACGTCGCTCGCTTGGAGGTGTTGATGGACGAGCAGCAAGAGCGTGTGCATGCCTTAGTGGCTGAGGTTGTCCCACTGGATCTCCTCGCTTGGAACACTGTGTCTCAACTGGAGAATGTACTGGCTAAGCAGTGGCCGTACCTTCATGCCTCCGCCTCGGCCCTTCCCGAGCGCCTTGAACTGGCCGGCAAAGAGATAAGCCTGGCGGCCATCCTCCATCGCCCGGTCAGTTCCACCGAGATCGAGCAGATCTTCCAGATCGACGACGAGGGCGTGCGTGTCCGCTTGATGGACCTACGTCGCAATCTTGCACGCCTCTTTGAATAAACTGCCTTTTTACTCGTCCTGCTGGAGCAGGCGATTAATGGCTTGGCGCGTTTTGCGGTGCGGCACCACGATTGCGCCGCTATTCACATGCTCGCCAACGACGTTGCGGTAGCTGCGCTCGGCCTCGGCCGCGCGTTCCAGGCGGGCGGAGGTGCGATCAAGTAGTCCTTCAATTTGACCGACTTCGGCAGTGAGGTTGCGACTCATGCACTCGCCCCAGAGGCCGCGCAGGTAGGCGTCGGTGGCCTGAAGCACCTGTAGTGCACCCGGTACATCCATCCAGAGGCGGCTGCCTTCGGGCATTTGCTCCTGGGCCACAAGGGCATCCACCATACCGGCGGCGTGATTGAGGGCCGACCGACAATCGGCGTCGCTGTCGATGCTGTCGAGATCGGGAAATTCAGCGAGCAGCTCTTGGAGCACGGCGCCGTCTTCGGGTGTAGCACGCTTAGACTCGGACATGGGGTGTGGGGTAGGTGTTGCTTCCAGTATAGCAAAAACAGACACTTTTTTGAAGTGCTAGACAGCCTTCCGGGGGCGTCTTTCCTGCCCTACAATCCTCACCGTCCTATGACCACCCTCTCCACCGACGACGTCCGGCACATCGCCAAACTCGCCCGTCTCGACCTATCCGAAGCGGAGGTGGAGCAGTTCCCCGGGCAACTCACGTCCATCCTCGAGTACGTCGGACAGCTCCAGGCGGTCGATACCAAAGGCGTCGAACCTACGGCTCAGGTCACCGGACTGCAAAATAGTCTCCGCCCCGATGACATCCGCCCTCCCATGGCCACGCGCGAGGGCCTGCTGGGCACAAGTCCACTCCCGATCACTGATCATCAGATCACTACTCCCTCCGCCCACGGATGAGCACCTCAAACGGCCTCACCATCGCTGCCGCCCATGACCTACTCAAGAGTAAGCAATTGACGAGCCAAGAGCTGGTCAAAGATTGCATCGACCAGATCGAGAAGGTCGACGGCACGCTCAACGCCTTCGTCTACCGCGGTTTCGAGCGAGCCCTAGAGCAGGCCAAAAAGGTCGATGATCAGGGTGATTTTAGTCACCCTCTCGCCGGCATCCCCTACGCCACCAAAGACGTCTACTGTGAACAGGGAGTTCCGACCACCGCTTGCAGCAATATCCTGCGCAAAAAGGACTATGTCCCGCCGTTCGACAGTACCACCACCACTCGTCTCAAGGGTGCCGGTGCGATCAGCCTGGGCAAGGTGAACACCGACGAGTTTACGATGGGCGCCTCCACCGAGACTTCGTGCTACGGCGTTACCAGGAACCCCTGGGACACGACGCGCGTGGCCGGTGGCTCTTCGGGCGGCTCCGCCGCCGCCGTCGCGGCCGACGAGTGCCTGTTCGCGCTTGGCACCGATACCGGCGGTTCCATCCGCCAGCCCGCCGCCTTCTGCAATATTGCCGGACTGCGTCCCACCTACGGCCGCACGAGCCGCTTTGGCGTGATGAGTATGGCCAGCTCTCTCGATACCATCGGCCCGATGTGCAAGTCCGTCGAAGACTTAGCCATCGTGCTGCAGACCATTGCCGGCCACGACCCGCTCGACGGCACTACCGGTTCGGCCCCCGTGCCCGACTACCGCGCCGCCCTCACCGGCGACGTGAAGGGGCTTCGCATCGGTATTCCCAAGGAGTGCTTCATCGACGGCCTCAACTCGGAGATCGAATCTGCCACGCGCGAGGCCGCTAAGGTTCTAGAAAGCCTGGGCGCCACGATCGTGGAGATGAGCCTGCCCCACTCGCCCTACGCGCTCGCCACCTACTACGTGCTCTGCCCCTGCGAGGTCAGCTCCAATATGGCGCGCTACGACGGCATCCGCTTCGGCCACACCGAACCGGCCGGCGACCTGGTGGAGTACTACCGCAAGGTGCGCAGCGCCGGCTTCGGTAAAGAAGTGAAGCGTCGCATCATGATCGGCACCTACGCTCTCTCGGCCGGTTACTACGACGCCTACTATCGCCAGGCCCAGCGTGTGCGCACGCTTATTTGTCAGGACTTCGTTGAAGCCTGGAAGACTGTCGACTGCATCCTCTCGCCCGTCACGCCCACGCCTGCCTTCACGGTGGGCGCCCATGAGAACGACCCCGTCGCCATGTACCTCGAGGACATCTTCCTTGATGCCCAGGTGATGGCCGGCGTGCCGGCGCTCTCTATTCCGGCAGGCTTCTCCAAAGCGGGCCTGCCCATCGGCGTGCAGCTCACGGGCAAGCTCTGGGGCGAGGCTGACCTGCTCAAAGTGGCGCACGCCTACGAGCGGGCAACGGATTGGCACCAGCGCCGTCCTGTCCTTCCGCAATAATGATCGCCTCGTCGGTCTGTGCTTCCGGGTGGTGAAAGAGGAGTTGGTCCCAGTCTGGGCTAAAGCCCGCTCGTGTTCTTGCTGCTAGATCGTGTTGCACAAACTCCTCACGAGAAATGCGGATGAGTGCCTGCATTTTTCCTTTGGTCGTGCCCACCATCGTCACAAGCGTGACTTCCGCACGATTGTCTAAAAAAGCATGATCCACGATCTCTACATCCGGATCGACAATGACGGCCGATGCGTCGTGAGGATGGATGTGAATCTCCCGGGTGATTGGCACAACGATATAGTGTTCGGTGAGAGAGTTGTCAGCCGCTTGTTTAAGGATAGTCATAGTTTGCACAGTCTGACCACGCATGTGTCTCTCGCCAAAAAGCACGACCAAGCAAGCCGCCGGGCATGGTCTAGAGCCCTAATAGAAGCGATATGTACGGGAGGGTGGAAGTGATCGATCAAGCCGCCATCGGGTGTTCATACGCGTATGACAGCCGGTTGTACTCCCCGGTCTCGTAGGCCGTGATCCCCTCCTCGTGCCAAAGAACAAATTCCGCGATACCGCTGTCCAACGCGAGGCGGCTGCAGACGGTGCAGAAGGGTTTGCCGGAGTAGGCCATGGTGCCGTCGTCGCCGAGGCGGGCGAAGAACAGGCGCGAGCCTTCCAGCTTTTGAGGATTGCGGCGGAACGCGTCGAAGATGGCGCGCCACTCGGCATGGACGCAGCAGGTGCGGTCGTACTTCGGCTTCCCGGCCGGGAACGTCTCCTGGCACACGCGGTACTCCTCACGGTCCAGTGGTGGTGCGTTGTAGCCCTCGCCGATCATGACGCCTCCCGCCACGATCACGGCGCCGCACTTCGCGCGCTGGCAGCGGGCGCGGCGGGCCATGTTCAGGGCGCCCTCCATCCAGCGGCGGGCATCGGTGTCATCGGGTCCGGTCAGCAGGTGCATGGCCCCATGGTCGGGCCTTTCACTTGTCGATTCAACTCAAACTTGAAAAAGACCCCTGCCAGGGAGAGTGGCAGGGGCGGGTGTGTCGGCAGTCAGCGGATGATCAGTAGTCAGTGCCCAGGACTTCGCCGCCCTGGGCGGTGATCAGGGCGCGGAACGTCGTGGTGCTGACGGAGTCGGAGATGAACTTCACCGACCCGTCGCAGAAGACGAAGTTCACTCCTCCCGAGTGGAAGGAGTAGGGCTTCAGATCATTATCGCAGTTGATCGCGCAGGTTCCGACCGGGGACCAGGTGATCCGGAAGTCTTGCGACCCCCAGCTCCCGTCGCCCGGCTTTGTCATATCGGCTTTGGCCGGCGTGTAGGGCACGCCGCCGCGTTGGTAGTATTTCGGGAGGCCGGCCACCTCTCCGTAGAGCAGGGTGTTGGTGGTGCCGTCCGTGATGCTCGTGATCGGGGTGCGCACGTTCTGGCGCATCGCGCCGTACGCCGCGTCATCGGCTTTAACCTGGACGCAGCTCGCGTAGTCACTGACGAACGTGTTCACCGCCAGGGTGTGGGTGAGTTCGCTGTAGTTGTACGCTCCAGGAGCGCCGGACGGGTTGCTGCTCGTGATGGGCGCGAGGTATTTGTTGCTGACCCCGGCCGCGCTGCTCAGGAAGCGCGGGTTGCCCGGCGTGGAGGGGCACTGGTACGTCTTGATCGGCGTTCCGAGCAACACCAAGTTGCTGGGCGCGAGGTAGTCGTCCGTCTGGATGAAGCCCTTGTGGAGGGCCTCCTGCTCCAAGTAGGGCAGGATCGGGATCAGCACGGAACCGCGGTTGCTGCCGACGGGGATGGCGGGCGCGAGGCCGCCGTTCTTGCTGAAGCGGGAGGGCGGGAGACCGCCTTGGGCCGACTCGAAGCTCATCGACGCCAGGCCGATCTGCTTCAGGTTGTTCTGACAGCTTATGCGCGCGGCGGCCGCGCGCACCTTCTGCACGGCCGGCAACAAGAGCCCGATCAGAATGGCGATGATGGCGATCACCACCAACAGTTCGATCAAGGTGAAGCCGCGACGGGGCTTCTGGCACTGCATCTTCTTCACGTGTTGTCCTCAGTCCTAGGGATGGAATCGGAACCGTTACGACGGGGCGGCGTGCGGACGCCGTGAGGCATGTGTGACTGCCGGCGGTGTGAATGGACCGCTGGGGAGAGAGCCATCCCAAAAGATGGTTGCGACCACTGTAACCAGCCGGTCTGTCGTTGAACAACGCACATGGCGCTGCCTGTTTTTTTGAGGGCAGTAGCTGAACCGTCACTCTCGCCCGACAACGGACTCCTCCCACGCTCTCCCTGTGATGTTTGAGGCCAGAAGCAGCTGATCGATTGCCTGCCTCATGCCTTCGTCAGGCCGTCTTGGGCCACCGCGACGTCGTGCTGCCGTATTGGTGATATTATTGACATAATTAAAATATGATGTATAAATTATTTAATGGACACGGTGTCCGCATGTTCTTTTCCAGCAACCACTCCACGCAACTCGCAATCAGACGGTTACGAGTTGCGTGGAGTGAGAGCACTCCTTGTGACAAGCGTTTCTCGTTCGAGAAGGCAGTGAGGTATGTACGTCCAGCAGAACGGCTCGAGCATCCGTCCCGATCGTCGGGCCTACGATGTGAAGGCCGGAATCCCGATCTCCATTGATCTGTCGGCATGGTCAGGCGGCGAAAGCTCCCATGCTGTGCAGGTGACCCAGGACGGTCGGGTGGTTCATACGGGCTGCGGCCCATGGACGCCCGCCAAGGGCGGGTACGGGCTTAGTGTCCGCAGTCTTCTCTCCGGACAGACGGAGAACTTCGCGATCATCGCGACCTAACAAGGTGGAAAAATCGGGGTCTGAGCACGATGCTCAGGCCCTTTTTATGAGTTACATACGGCATGATAGCGCCCCTGAAGGGCTGTTTCCGTTTCATAAGCGGCACCTCCAACAAGCCCCACGCGGCGACGGGCGGGGCAAGAATGGCGGAGCCAACGGGATTCGAACCCGCGACCTCTTCCGTGACAGGGAAGCGCTCTAACCAGCTGAGCTATGGCTCCACAGATGTGGTTGCTGTGATGGGAGAAGGAACGGCGAGCGCCGGCGCGCTTTTTTTAATGACGCCCCTTCTTCGCTCTGGCTCAGGGCGGGGCTAGGCCAGCTGAGCTATGGCTCCATGGATGTCCCAAGAAAGATCGCTGCCCGCATACGCAAGAAGGCTGGGAAAACCTACCAGCTCGGCGACTTTGACGCAATCCAACCGGAGCGCACGTTACTGGCCGCTGATCAGGGCGGCGACGTACGAGAGTGAAACCGCCAAAAGCAGCCAAAGCACGGCCGGGAGGGCTAATTCCTTCCAGGCAGTGGAACGGTTGGAGGAGGTGTGTGTGGTCACGGACATGTCTTGTTTATTCTAGCAAAAAACACACTAAAACACAATTGTAGAATTATGCAAATTCCTGAGGATCAACCCTTGATCACTGCAGGTAGAGCAGCGGGTTTCGTTTAACGCCGTTGTCGCGCACTTCAAAGTGGACGTGGATGCCGGTCACGCCGTAGACGCGTCCGGTATTGCCCATGTATGCAATCACCTGCCCGCGCTTCACGCTGTCTCCTACCTTTACGTAGACTTCTTTGTTGTGCGCGTAGAGTGTGGTTTTGCCGTTGCCGTGATCGATCTGCACGACGTTGCCATAGCCGCCATGCCAGCCGCCGTCGTTTTCGGCTTCTGTGACTGTGCCGTCTTCGGCGGCGAAGATATTGCCGCCGCCCGATTTAGCGATGTCGAGCGCGTAGTGACCCTCGTGGAAGTACTGGGTAATGGCGCAACTCTCGCAGGGCCACTGTAAGAGGCCGGCGGTGGGGTTTGCCGTGAAGTCTTGCGCAGGCTTGCTGACGGTCTTAGAAGGTGAGCCTGGTTTGGAAGATGAGGATCGTGCCTGCGATGGCAGCGTGATGGATGGTATTCCGGCCAGCTCGGTACTTCGCCCGAAGATGGGCTGGCCGCCGGGGATGATCAGTTGCTGCCCGGCTGTGATGAAGCCGTTTTGAATGTTGTTTTGGTCCGCGATGGCACTGGCTTCCACGCCGTATAGCTCGGCGATGCGTGGCAGTGTTTGTCCGCGCGTCACAATATGTAGCACGCCGTCCACTGGCAGCAGCAGCAGTTCCATGCCTGGCTGGATCGTATCGTCCGGACCAAGGCGGTTGGCGAAGCGGATCGTTTCTTGGTCGATCTTCGCGCGCTTGGCAATATCGACGATCGTCTCCCCTGGCTGCACCGTCACCACTGTTCCTTGCGAGAGGGTCCGGTGCTGTTCGTGGCGCGTCAGCGGTGAGGTTTTCATGAGGAAGCCATCCTCAACCATGAGTAACTGGCTGGCGTCGGCCAGGCTGGGGGCGGCCTCGCCGCTGCCCAATGCCTCGGAGGGAATGTAGGGTGGCAGCAGACAGCCCACCACGAAAGTGGCTACGCACAGCACGCGGAGGCGCATCGAGAGCCAACGGATGGATGGAGCTGCCACGGAGCCGACAGTTTAGCAGTTCCAGTGGGCTCCGGGCAGCCTTCGCCCCGCTATTTTTTGACAGATTAGAATTACATGCTTTAACGCTTTATCTGGTCTTTGGCAGGGCATCGAGAATGGTTTGCATATCTCCGTAGCGGTCGTCGGAATGCAGGAGAACCACCAAGGTTCGCCGCCCGCCTTCCTCCACGATCGAAATGAGACATTCTTTGGCCAGGTCGGTCGTGCCCGTTTTGCCCGCAATGATGGGCGAGCCGTCTCGGCGCAGCAGTTGGTGGGTGTGAATCAACGTGTAGATGCTGCCCGAGCGCGTGGTGATGCGGCTTTCGGTCAGCTCCATACGCTTGAAGATCTCCGGCTGCCTGAGGACGTACATCGTGAGCCAGCCTAAATCACGAGCCGTCGAGCGGTGGTCATCGTCATCTAGGCCTGTCGGATTGGCGAAGCGCGTGTCGCGCAATCCTAATTCTTTCGCGCGCGCGTTCATGGCTTCCACAAAGGCGCCGACGCTGCCGCTGTGGTACACGGCCAGGCTAATGGCGGCGTCGTTGGCCGAGGGGACCAGTAGGCCGGAAACCAAGTCGCCCACCTTCAATTGCTGGCCGGGAAGCAGACGCAACATGCTGCCGGTGGCGGTGTTCACCTCGGGAGGAATGGTCACCCACTCGTCCAGGCGATGATTCTCTACGATGAGCAGGGCCGTCATGAGCTTCGTCAGACTGGCCATGGCGTGCACCTCTTTCGGGCCCGAACTGTAAAGCAGCTGGGCACTATCCAAATCGAGTATCACCGCTCCGCTGGCCGAGAGTCGACGTGCGAGCGAGATGGTGGTCGGCTCGGGTGAGAGCGGCGAGGGTACGGGCACGGCAATGGTCACGGCAGGACGGCCGGCGGCATCGGCAGGCGCCAGGCCATGCAAGGGAACGGCACCGAAGAGCAGGAGTGAGAGTAGCGGTTCGATCATCGGAGTGGCGAGTATAGGGGGCGACCGTCACGGGAGGGAGAAAAATCAGCGATAGACGATGCGGTCGGCCAGGCGCAGGTCGACGTACTCCTTCACGTCCTTTTGAGGAACGCGCTGAAGGAAAATGCGGTAGAGCTTCAGTTGGTCTTGGAGTTCGCTTTTAAGATCAAACCAGACGGCGAATTCTTTGAGTTGCAGGTGAAATTCCTGTGCACGCACGAAGATGGTGCGCGTTTGCACCTTCTGCCCAAATTGTTCACTGAGGGCGTGCTCAGCTTCTGGTAATCGTTCCAAGATGCGCGGGTCGAAGGGCTTGGTGCCAACGTTGGGGCGGGCCGACCAATCGACGACCACCAGTTCCGGCAGGCTTTCAACGCCCGGCACTTGCGCCGCTGCGTATTGCACGTAGATGCCGCTGCGTGTGAGGTAGTCGCTCAAGATGGCGCCGCTGGCGGCCGGGGTGCCCGCGCTTTCAATGCGTAGTCGTGCCACGATGGGGTCGAGCGACAGTTGGACGCTGAGGCGATTGGGGTAGTGCTTCGAGATGGTCACGCCCGCCAGATCCGGCACGGCTCCCTGTAGTCGCTCCTGCACGGCGCGTGACGACACGAAAAAGAGTCGTTCGCCCATAAGCGGCTGGAGGGCACGTTGCACGGTGGGAATGTCGATGCGTAGGTCGGACCGGGCAATGCCGATGGAGTTGAGACGCAGTGCTGGCGAGAAAAAGACCATGACGCCCGCCAGTGGAATGAGGGCAATGAGGGCAATCCATATCGCTCGCAGAAGCGGTTTCCGTAACCACTGTAATTGCCGTCGCCAACGCGACCAGGCGCGCCGCCAACGTTCAATCATGTATCCGCGTTGGCGACCTTGTCGCTTGGTCAGTAAAGCCTTCGTCTGGGGTGAGACGCGTCTATTAAACCGTTTGGGGATTCGTCGGGGCGAGAGCAGCACCGCCGCGCATCATAGGCTTTCTCGGTCTTTTGCGGCAGCGTTTCGGCCTGCATCCGGCAGGGTATGATGGCTCCACACCATCTCCATGCATCTCGCCCTTACTGCCGACTGGCTTACTACCGCAGGCGGCGCCGAACACGTCATTGCCGAGCTCTCTGCCCTCTGGCCCGCCGCGCCCATCTTTACGACGGTCGCCGCCCCCGAGCGTGTGCCTGCTTTGAGTTCCGCCGACATCCGAACCACGCCCCTTCAGCGCTGGTACCGCCTATTGGGCAATCATCAAGTACTGTTGCCGTTCATGCCGGCCGTCATGGAGGGCATCGATCTCTCCGGCTACGACGTAGTGCTCAGTTCATCCCACGCCGTGGGTAAGGGCGTCATCCCGCCTGCTGGTTCCGTGCACGTTTGCTACTGCCACACGCCCATGCGCTACGCCTGGGAGATGGAAGAGCAATACCTGCAAGACTTCCGCGTGCCTCAGGTGTTGCGCCCCCTCTTGCGATACGAGCTTAAAAAGCTGCGCGCCTGGGACTTGGCTTCCGCCCGCCGCACCGATCGTTTCATTGCCAATTCCTCGCAGACCGCCGAGCGCATCGCGCGCATCTACGGCCGCGAGTCGGTCATCATCCCGCCGCCCGTGGCCGACCGCTACTTCGCCGCGCCGCTGCGCACGGCCGCTGCCGTCGAGCCGTACTTCTTCGCGATGGGCCGCTTCGTGCCCTACAAGCGTTTCGACTTGCTCATTGCCGCCGCCAACGAACTGAAGTTCCCGCTCTGGATCGCCGGCAAGGGCAAAGACGAGGAGCGCCTGAAGGCCCTGGCCGGCCCGACGGTGCGCTTTCTCGGCTATGTGCCGGATGCCGAGCTGCCCGCGCTCGTGGCCGGCGCCGAGGGGTTTCTCTTCCCACAATTGGAAGACGCCGGACTGGTGTTGCTCGAGGCCATGGCGTGCGGCACGCCTGCCATCGCCTACGCCGAGGGTGGTTCGGTGGATGCATTGGTGCCTGGCCAAACGGGCGTGTTTCTGCACGCACAGACCGTGGAGGCCTTTGCTGTTGCCTTTGCCGAATTTCAGGGGCAGACATTTGACCGCGCCGCCATTCGACGCCACGCCGAGCGCTTCTCGCGCGAACGATTCCGCGCCGCCGTGACGGCCGAAATTGAGGCCGCCTACGCCCAGGTGAAAAAGCGCTGATTTCGCTTCCGCGTTTCCGTGTCGGAAGGTATCGTCCCCTATCGGTCTCGTCGACGCGTCAGCGCGGGTACGTTTCTTCTCTAAAGCTTGTTACGGGAGGCTTAATCCCTTGGCACCGTGGTGTCGAGGCGCGGCCACCCACCTGGATGCTCCAGGGACAAGCGTACCTGCCGCAACGATCGCACGGGCACCTCACACGGGGGCAACCCCGTGTTGAGGCTGCGCACAAAAAAACCGCTGGCGTGCCAGCGGTTGGGGCCTGATCAGTTGCGATCGGTCCAGGCCCATTGTCCTTGGGGGATCACGAAGTCGAAGCGCCCCTTCCCCTGGGGCAATTCAACATAGACACGGAGGCCCCCGTCCGGGGCCAGTTCGGCCTCTTCCTCCGGGATCTGGTCCGGCCGGAGACCGGTGGCCATGACGGCGGCCGCCACGCGCTGCGCGAAGGCGTGGTAGGCCGCGTGGGCGGCCGGGGTGATGCTGACGTACGGGAGAATGTCCTGGGCCATGGTGGCTCTCCTTGAGTGATGGTCGGGCGACCCGGTGGTCGCCTTCCCAAGAGAGACGCGCTCTCCTCGGAAGGTGATCAGAGGGAAAAAGTGAGGGGCTGATCTCTGAAGACCAGCCCTCGGTGTGTTCGCCGAGGCGGACGTGCCTCTACGCCGTCGGCGCCGCCGCGATCAGCGCCAGGAGCTTCACGACCTCCTGGTCGATATACTCACGGCTGCGCTGGCAGATGTAGCCCAGGCCCAGGGCGTCGTCGTCGACGACGTTGTATCGGTCCTCCATCTCTTTCCAGGCCTTTCGCAGGTACTCGTTCGGCGCGGCCGACACTGGCAGTCGCGGCTCCTGGTCGGCCACAGGCAGCTGATTGTGATACAGGCACCGCACGACGCGGCAGCCTTCGGCAATCAGATGCCGTGCGAGCTCGTCGCCGGTTTCCCAGTCCCATAAAGATGGTCGGAGGCAGCCGGGCGAATACTGGGCGATCACGATGACGGCCTCGGGTATCGCCCACAATTGCCAGCAGCGCGCAGGGTCGGTTCGGACCTCGACCGTGTGGCCGGCTTGTCGCAGTGCGTAACCGAGTTCCCAGTCTTCACTAAATTGGGTCACGATGACGAAATGCATGCTTATTCCTCGCTTGAATGTGTGTCTCTGAGTTCAGGCGTTGATGCCTCCCTCCTGCAAACCTCCAAGTGAAGGTCTCCAGGAGAAAGGTGAGGGCCGGCCGGTAAAGACCGGCCCTCGGTGTGCTCACTTAAAGGCGAGCTATGGTTGCATGCTCCCCGCACGGAGCATGGATGGTTGTCGACGCCGGTGCGGCGGCGTGGGGAATGTTACGTGGGGTGCGCCGCCAGTAAGGCCAGAAGGTCTTGGACCTCCTGATCTACCTGCTCACGGAGCCGCGCCCGGATGTAGCCGATGCCCAGAGCGTCGGCTCCGACCGGGTTGCAGTCAGCATCCTGCTGCTGCCACGCTTGCCGCAACCATTCATTCGGTGCCTCCGACAGAGGGCGCTTGGGACCCTGCTGCTCTAGCGGCAGCTGGTTATGGTAAAGGCGCCGCGCCACACGGCAACCGTGGCCGATCAGGTGCCGGGCCAGGTCGTCGCCGGTTCCGCGATCCCACGACGACGGCCGTAAACAACGGGGCAGGCACTGCCCGATCACGACGATCACCTCTGGGATGACCCACAGTTCGTGGCACTGCCACGCCTGCGTGCGGACCTCGGCCATGTGGCCTGCCGCCGAAAGTGCGCACCGGAGGTCCTGGTCTTCACCGAACTGGCTGACGATGATGAATCGCATATTCTTTTGCCTTTTTCTTGAGTGTCTGTTCTTGAGTTCAGGCGTTGATGCCTCCCTCCTGCAAACCTCCAAGTGAAGGTCTCCAGGAGAAAGGTGAGGGCCGGCCGGTAAAGACCGGCCCTCGGTGTGCTCGCCCCGTGGCGAGCCTATTGTTTCATGCTCCCCGCGCGGAGCATGGTTGGTGTCTCCCCGGCGCGGCGGGGTGCCCTCGTGGGCTCAGGTGGCCGGCTTGGGGGCCGGGGGCTTCGGCGCGGGCCGCGCCGCGAAGTTGGCGCCCTCCGTCAGGGCGATGACCAACGTGCGGCGGTCGGCGTCCACGCTCGTGAAGTCCCGCACGTCGCCGGTGACGTTGCCGAAGGGCGTCACCTCCGACTGCAACAATTGACGCACCTCGCGCTCGTGGCGGAGCGTCGGTGCTCCGCCGAACAGCAGGACCCACCACCACGGGCGGCCGTACTCCAACACCACTTCGCCGTCCTTGGCGGAGATGGGGTCGGTGTCCAACACCGCCCCGCCCACCTTGACCTCGACGCTCCAGCCGCCGTAGATGCGCTTCTTCAGGGCCTGCAGGACGGCGGCGGTGGCCAGTGCCAGGAGCGCGCCTGCGGCGGCTTTGAGAATCTCGGGCAGGGCGCTGATGATCTGGTCGTACATGGTGTCCTCCTTTCGAGAGGATTCGGCCACCATTCAGGCCGCCCCTTGCGGGGTTGTTTCTGGTTGGGAAGGGTTTTGCACCCTCCTCCTCCCAATCCTGATCTCAGGACTCGAAGGAGAAGGGTGGGGAGGCCGGGTGGCCTCCCCTCCCAGTGCTCACATCTATGAGCGTGTGGTTTCAGGTGCGACGATTACGGCTCGTCGCGGGCCGTTCGCGCTCACTCGAAGGCGCGGAACTGCACGAACACGAACTGGGCTTCCTTGCGCCCGTCGCCCAGGTCTTTCATGACCCGGTTCGTGGTCGCGGCCACCACGGTGATGCCGCGGGCCCGCAGGCGCTTGGTGATGGCGTAGGTGAGCGTGAACTCACCCGACGCCATCACGACGCTGCCGTCCGGGATCTGGGCGCAGATGCTTTCGGCCATGACGGCCACGTCCGCCTCGGTCGCGGTCGGCGGCACGTTCGGGAACTGGATGTCCTGCATGCCGTCCGGCGCGATGGCCAGGGCGGCCTGGGCCTGCTCGGCGCTCCACTTGGCCGACGGGTGATTCGAGACGTTGATGAACTTCTGCATGATTCGATTCCTTTGGATTCTTCGGATTCATCGAAACAATCAGCCGGAGCATCGCTCCTGCCGACCTCACATGCTGCGAGGGCTTTTTTTGTTGTTGGTGACGAGGGTTAGAAGTCATCCTCGTCGTCTTCGCCGGCTTCGGAGAGGAGCCGTTGGGCCTCCTCCTGCTCTCCGTCATGGTCGTCGAAACACTGTTCGACGGAGAGCATCCTCGCGATCTCGATGGTGAGGGGGCCGTAACAGGCCGCCTCCACCGTCGTGACCGCCAGGTCGAAGGGAATACTGCCAGGCCTCCCTGCCTGGGCCAGGAGTCGGGCTGCCCAGTGCTCGCGCAGGCTGGGCCCACCGTAGCCCCCACTCCAACCCTCGACCGCGTAAGCGACGGAGTTGGCGAAGGCCGCATGGTGGGCGGCTGGCGCGGTTGGGTGCCGCTCCCGGCCCAGGGCGTAGGCCCTGGTCAGAATGTCCGTGTTGTCCACGGACCACCTCCTCCCTTTCTCGAGGTAAGGCGCCCCGGAGCGGAGCCGCCGCTCCCGATGACCACATGTCCCGGGTGATCATGGGAAGCGGCGGCTCCGCTAGTGCGGAGTGCCGGTCTCGTCGCGAGAAAGGATTCTTAAATGCGTAGTAGGCGGTGTTGTGAACGGTCGCCAGTGCGATCGATCGGACTGTTGCCAATGTAAAAAAAGATGTTATAAGTGTCCATTATGACTGTAGGCATGAAGTTCATAAATACAGTAAAAATCATTAAAAATAGAGATTCATACGTATATAAAATGACAACAACTATTGTCATATACAGCGATTTTGCTACGATAGTGTCATGTCTAAAGATGTTGTCCGCGCCACGCTCGCCGATCTGGGTCTGAGTGAGAAAGAGATCGCTCTCTACCTATTGCTGCTACAACTTGGTCCTTCAGCTGCTTCCACACTGGCGCCACGCGCTGGTCTCCCTCGCTCCACGGCGCAATTCACCTGCCAGCAGCTCGCCAAGCGGGGGCTTTTGCGGATGGTGCGTAAAGCGAACGTGCATGTGTTCTCGGCCGAGCCGCCCGAGACGCTTGGCGCGTTACTGCGGCGTCAACAGCTGGAACTAGAAGAACGAGAAGCGCGGCTTGGGCGCATCATTGGAGAGTTGAAGGCGATGCAGAACCCGTTCTCCGTCCTGCCCAAGGTGCAGTTCTTCGAGGGGCGCGACGGCATCGTGGCGGCCTACGACGCTGTCTTGAAAGATCTCCAAGTAGGTGGCGAAATTCTTGGGTATCTCAAGCCGCTCCAGGCGGCCGACGACGACTTTCGGCTGGCTGGCCGCCTGACCAGCTTCGTGCATCAGCGCGTCGCCTTGGGCGTATCCACCCGCATCCTTTGCCCGCGCGGTACGGCATATTCTTCCGATGCGGCCGTACTCCGTCAGGTCCGCTTTTTCCCCGAAGAGTTCTGCACCTTCCAAGCCGCCGAGGTGATGATCTTCGGCTCCAAGATGTATTCCATGACGGTCGAGCGAGGGCAGATCTTCGCCTTCATTGTGGAGAACGCCAGCATCGTCCAGTTGCAGCGGGCGGTCTTTGAGCATGCTTGGGCTCACGCCGAGAGCGCAGCCTGATTGTCGCTCTTCTTTTGGTCTTGTTCGAAGATGCACAGGTACTCCTGGCGGCCGCGCGAGTTCTGAGCGGTAGGCACGGCTCGGGTTAGCACCATGTCACCCTGTTCACACAACTCCTGCATGGCGCGGAAGATGAAGCCGTCATCGTCTTTGGCTGAGAGGTCATCGTGGTGGTCGCGACCGTGGAAGACGATGCGGCAGCATTGCAGCCCCGTCGCCTTGTCGGTCTTGAGGGTGTCGGCTTCATGGCACAATTGCCACATACGCTCAAGATCGCCTGCTGGCAGAGATTTACTGCGATAGGCAGTGCGCTCCGATCGCATGGTGCGAAAGCGCAAGTAGTGGTGCTTATACTCGCCGTCTCGAGTGCAGCCGAAACCGACGCAGCCGGGCATCTGTTCCAGCATGATCGACATCGAACGGACGTGCGGCTTGGCAACGTGCTCGTAGTCGTGCTGACCTTCGTATTTCTTCAAGGTGGAGATGAGCGTTGCTTCGGCCAAGTACTGCACGGGGCTGTCGGGGTCGGCGAAGAACCAATCCAAATAGACGCGTTCGCCACTCTCATCAATCGGCGTCATGCCGAAGAACGCCAGCAAGTTACCGGCGCAGGTGGAGTAGACCAAGCGCGAACGTGGGTTCTCCAAGAAATCCTCGCGAAATTCGCGGTCGTCGCCACTGGGGAACTGCCGTCGCACCACGGCGGTCATACGTTCCTTCATGCCTGCGTCTTTCAGGTTAGATGCAGGAAATGCTTCCTGTAAGTCGACGGTGCGCAGCTGGCTCAGGTTTAGGTGCGATACTTCACTGCGTGGTAGACATTCCACGAGTGATCGAGTTTGGTCCACTTGCTCGTTTTCGTGCACTAGGCGCTTAGCACACTCCGCGGCCAGGGCGGCCAATGGTCCGCCGTCGGTGATGGTCGTCTGCAGGCGTGTTTCAAACTGTCGCAGCAGGCGATTGGCACGCACGATCAGCTGGCGATAGAAGTATTCCTTCGTCAGCTGCACGGGTCCGCCTGCGTCACGCAGGAGCGTGGCGATTTTCTCGGCGGCTGCGCCTGCCCCTCTGGTCAGGTTGGTATAGGCGCGCAGCACCTGGACCGAGGCTGGGTGTTCGGCCAGCGCCAGAATGGTCATGCCCATCTGGGGATGTTCGGCGCAGGCGAAGAATGATTCGAGGATAGATACGGCATCCTCTGGGTGCAGTCTGAGTACGCGGCGCAGGCGGTCGAACGTTGCCTGGTTCGCCGTCTGCAGGAAGCGGGCCATATGTAGCTGCGTGGCGAGTGGCAGCAATTGCAGCGACACATTCAATTCGCCTTCCAGTAGTCGCCGAATAGCTGGTCGATGCATGTGGCGCAGGAGCAGTGTGAGCTCTTCGTCCGCGCTGGGCCTAAATGGCACCAGCGTCGTGTCGTGCGTCACCGTTTCCACTGTTCGCCAATGGGCAGGGAAGAGAGTGGCTTCCTCTTCATCGGCCAAGGTCAGCAATCCTTGGTGGAGCTTGTGGTCAAAATCCTCCGCTGAACGCAGTGTCGACCACGAGCGCTCAAGGGTTTCGCGAGCCTCTTGTACCGCTGCGCTCTCACCTTGTTCTTCATGCGCCGCCAGGCGACGTTCGGCTGCCTGGTGCTCACGTTGCAAGGCGGTGATGACGGTCGCGGGATCGTCAGCAATCTTGGCGTCGGCAGCGTCGTACAAGACGTGTGCATAATGACTGCGCTGCCCGTGCATCTCACATTGAACGAGAGCTTGTTGAGCTGCCTGCCGGTCGTGTCGCTCCATGCCCACTAGATGTTGGTGCGCTGCCTGCACAAGCGTGGGCTCACTTGAGCTGCCAGATACACTCGCCATCAAGGTCTGCATCTGTGCTTCATGGCGATTCCTGGCTGCCGATAGCTCGGATTCCCGTCGAGTCCGGCGGCGGATTTCTTCAATAATTTCTTGTTCAATGGCCACGCGGTACCGTTCGATGCTTTCTATAAATGCCTGCCAGGCTTCGGCATTAAGGCCGATTCGCCTGCCAAATTCTATTGCCTGTTCCTTGTTGGACCACGTCGATTCCAGGGCATTCGCCACGTGCATCACGTCTTTCTGTGGGGCGGCCAAATCGGCGGCGATGTGTCGTAGTGTCAGTGGTGCCACCGTTGCGCACTGCTGCAAATCGCTCGTTTGCACTCTTGCTACCCCCAAAAGGCGGTCATTGCTATCTAAATGGCCAACGGCATCGCTGGCGATCCGTCTTAGTTGGTCATGGCGAGACCAGTGGCGCGGCAGTGCCAGACGGTGTTGAAGGTCGGCGTTCTCGATGAAGCCGTTGCCGTTATATTCTTCAATGCGACGTTCTGCTCCCAAGCCGTGGGTCAGAACGTTGCCCGAAGGAGTTTCTTCCTCCAGATGCACGCACTTTTCGGCGTACTCCGCGGCCAACCGCGCCAACACTGGCGTACGTGGGTCGTTCGCCACAGCTTCTAAACCGGCACGAAGAGATCGGAGAATTTGCGCCGTTCGTGCGTCTGTTTTTATCGTCAAACGGGCGGCAAGCGTTTGGCAGTATTGCAGTTGGTCCAAAGCGGTCGCCGTGGAGCGGGCATCGCTGATGCAGCGGCGAATGCCGCCGACAATCGACTCTGCATCCATCTGGCCTAGTTTTTCGGCTAATACGTCGGTTAGCAGCACGCTAGATGGAATCTGATGCGACTCCGTCGAAACGGACGCGGCTGCAGCCAGAAGCTTGCTTAGCTCGGATACTGGGTCTTCAGGGGCACCCGCCGATAGGGAATGGTATTCTCTGGCCAAGATAGTATTATAACACAATTTGTGTTATAAGAGAATATTGGCCGCGCTGTGTTTATTGCGTTAATCGGGGCAGTACGCTGCGTGGATCCACGTGCATGCCGTCCTTGAGCACCTCAAAGTGTAGGTGTGCGCCGGTGGTCAAAAGGCCGGCGCCCGGCGTGCCCGGCGTGCCGCCCGAGAGGGCGATGGGCTCGCCTGCCCGCACCGTCTGCCCCTCGCTCACGAGGAAGCTGGTCACGTGGCCGTAGAGCGTCGCGTAGCCGCCGGCGTGCGATAAGACGAGGGAGTTGAAGCCCAGTCCGCGATCGCTAATGCGCGACACCACGGCATCGGCCGGAGCGAGAATCGTCGTGCCCTGCAGCGTGGGGATGTCGATACCTTCATGGGCAATGCCGAAGCGTGCTTGGTAGGCGCCGTCGTGGAAGCCGGCGGAAATACCAAGTAGCGGTTGCACGGGCCAAGCGAAGGTCACGGCCACGTCGCGCGCCTGCGAACGCTGGCTAATGCGCTCGGCTGCCGCGCCGTCGTCATCAAAGGCTGCGAGCGCCTCGGTAATGCGTCGCGTGGCCTCGCGTTGATCGTCGAGGAGGGCGAGCAGTTCCAGCCGGGCTTGGCGCAGGGTGGTGGCCACGGTGGCGTCTTCCGGGGCAAGTGCCTGCTGCTGCTCGAGGATCTGCAATTGGTAGCGCAGAATGTCGGCCTCGCGGTCGGTCATGGCCAGCGTGGAGCGTGCGTCACGCAGGTCTTTCTCGGCTGCGAGTCTGCCCGAAAGGTCCGTCGTCGGTCCGCCCGCGCCAATGACCGCTGCCGTCGTCGCGGGTACCGTGCTGGGGGTCGAGGCCCACTGCAGCCAACCGACGAACGCTGCGCCCACTCCAAGCCAGGCAAGGAGCATCATGGGGCGGCCGACGGTGATCTCGATCTTCAGCACGTCGCGCCGATCATACGCGAAACTGTCGTTTGTAGCAGTAGATCAGCGTCTTTTGGTGAATGGTGTATCATGGGCAATGTTTTTCCTCCCCCTCCCCATGACCGCGTCGCCTAAATCCGTCTCTGTCATTCTTTCCGAGGCCTTCGCTCTCGTGCGCCAGTTGCTGGCCCCACTCCTCGTCGGAGCGCTGTTATTCAGCGTTGTTTCAGCTCTGCTGGCCGGCGCCTTCGCGTTCGGTGCGGCTGGGGTTGGTATCGAGCGCTTCGAGCAGCGTATGCAGGAGTATCAAGAGCGCCTCGAGGCGGCCAATCAGCGTCTGGCGGCTGGTGACGCGACTGCCCTCAACGATCTGGCCGTGCCCGATATAAAAGACGAAGCGATCGTATCCGGCGTGGTGCGCGCCCTGCCCACGATCATGGGTGGCGTGCTCCTGCTTATTCTCGTCTCCATCGTCGCTCGCGCCTACGTTACGACGGTGCTTGTCCGCCGTCCGACCGACGTGGGTGAGGCGCTCAAGCTCTTCTGGAACGACGTCATTCCGCTCACTCTGCTCTGGCTCTGGCTGGTGGTCCGCTCGTTCGTCTGGATTCCCGTCGTTGGTTGGGTGATTGCGATCGTCATCGTCCCGCGTTTCGTGGCCGCGCCGCTTTTCTTACTGGAGCACAAAAAGGGCGTCACCGAGAGTGCACACCTGAGTCTCAATGCCACCGTTGGTGCCTGGTTGCGCATCGTCCTCCCCTGCCTCGCCGCTGCCATTCTAGCCGGTCTCGTCTCGATGGTACTCCATGCCTTACTCGGCAACGACGGCTTGCTCATGGGCTTTGTCCTGACGCTCGTTGGCGAGCTGCTTGGCGCCTGGGTGATGGCCGTCGGCATCGTGGTCGCCCGCGATGTCCTGGCTCACCCCACCGCCAAGGTGGTCGCCGCTTGATCGCCGCCTCTGCAAGAGCAAGAAAAAGCCCCCGCACGAGTCGGGGGCTTTTGAGGGGGAAATGACGACAGTGCTGATCAGGTGATCAGCGAGCGGCCTTGTATGGAGCCATCAGGCGCTCCATCCTGAGTTCGAGCTTGGACTTGCCCGGCTCGTAGTTGTCGATGAGCCAGATGCCCACCCCGGTGGGCAGGCCGAGGGCGGCGAACACCAGGATGTTGAGCAAGCTCGGCTGCTCGAGGCCGAGGAACCGGCCGTACTCGAGAACGAAGATGCAGAAACAGAGGGCGACCAGAAAGGCGCCAGAAACCAGACGAACCATGGGAATTTTCCCCGTTGAAGTAAACGATCTCGCCGCACACTGCGACGATAGTCTATTTATACAATAAATATTGTATATGTCAAATAGATCATAGCATACTTCTGGAACGAGAAAAAAGCCGTATTCCAGGGGAATACGGCTGGTGGTTAGCGCCAATGGCTTTCCACGTAGCGCCTGAGTGACGCGTCCTCCTGCTTGGTCGGCGTCCGCTGCCTACCTGCTGGCCAGTAGACGATGAGCAGGCCGCCTACGCCCAGTAGGGCGGTGATAGCGTGGAGCATTACATCACCGTTGATATTCCAGACGAGACCGCCCCAGAAGGCGGCCAACGCGATGGCCACGTAACCGATGCACCTCTTCATCCGTTGCCTTTCTGCAAGGAGCCCATCTGCCGTTCCGAGGCAGATAATATATTAATATAATATTTTATTATTAATGTCAAATTCATCCATGACTCAAAAAATGACCGACGATAGACGTCATGAAGTGAGAGAACCTTGGTGGGCATGATCATGGCAGGCGCGGCAGGGCTCGAACCTGCGACCCTCAGTTTTGGAGACTGATGCTCTACCAGCTGAGCTACGCGCCTAGGAGTGATGAATGATATCGGTAAGCGAGAAGGATCGAGCTGGATCTTTTTTTGATAGCGCCGATGCTAACGCATCGTCGGCCAGCTGAGCTACGCGCCTAGGTTACTGGTACCGCCGGGAATCGAGAATGATCGTTTTATGGCGCCGGGCCGATCCCGGGGCCCCCGTAGTGTACTCATCTGGGGCGGGCTAGCATATCCCCGATGAACGCCCCCGACGAGTGCGAGGCGCTGGGTCCCGCTCTCTCCGCCTATGTCGACGGAGAGCTGCGCTGCGATCAGTTGAGGCTGACAGTGATCCTGCATCTGCGCAGTTGTTTTGCCTGCCAGGAGACGCTGCAGGGCTTCCGCGATCTGGATGCCCTCTTCCGCTCGCAGCCGGCGCCAGAGCCGCCACCCGAACGAAAAGACCGCCTGTTGGCGGTCTTAAAAGCGAAGTTGCTCGAGCAGTAATTACTTCTTCCACGGCGTCCACCACGACGACTTCTTCTCCGTGGCGGGCTGGCCGCTGCTTAGCATGAGCTGCTGTTGCAGACCCTTCATGAGGATGTTCATCTCACGCTGGCGCTCGCTCAGGCCCTCGATCGAATTCTGGAGCGACTTGATCTGCTCATCTTTCACCTTCAGTTGATCCTTCAGGCCTTCCGATGTCTGTTCGAGCAGGCGAATATACTCGCTATTCTGAACGGGAGACTTGGCTGCCTTGGCACCCGTACCGGCGAAGTGGCGCTCGAGGAGTTCCAGGCTGAGGGTGTAGCTAAACGGCTTACGCTTGCTCTGCAATTTCTTTGCCTCCGTCGGATCGGGGGTGATCAGGTGCCGGTCGGGCGACTCAGCATCTTTCACGATCGAGCGCACCAGGCGGCGGATGGTGATCTCGGCCTTCTGGTACCGATCGGCGGCTTCCTTAATAGAGAGGGTGGGGACGACGGCGTCCATGGTGGATGGGTGGGAGGTGATCAGAACATGGTCATGCTATGGATCACGATCATGATCAGCGAGAAACATCTCTCGTCAGCTTTCCACGAACATGCTGTGATCACGCATTTTGTCAGGAGGAGCTAACAGGTCGGGCTCTGGCTTATCCCTATTAAGAGACAACCAGGCACGGAGCCCTAGTCCGTGAGCCTAAAAACTATCTGCTTCAGAGCGATCACTCCTTTATCAGACTGGGTGGTTTATCTGTGTCTTGGCGATGTAGATGCCAAAAGAACCGCTTGATCAACGGGTGCTCTTTTTGGCAGTGATCATGGTCGTGGATAGGTCATCGGCGACCCTTTCCTTTCCAGCCGCGATTGGGCGATGCACGCTTCTTCGCAAGAAGTTCAAACGCTTCCGCTTCCGTAACCGTCTCGGGCGACATTCCCTTTCGGAGCGAGGCGTTCGTTTTGCCGTCGGTGACGTAGGGGCCGTAACGACCGTCTTTCACAAAGACTGCTCCGCCCGATTCGGGATCGTTCCCAAAGGTCTTGAGTGGTTCGGCGGCTTTACGTTTCATCTCCTTGGCATTCTTCAAAAAGTCTACAGCCTGGGGCAATGTCACCTCCGCCGGGTCAACGTCCTTGGGTAAGGTCGTGGTCTGTTCACCCCACTGCAAGTATGGGCCGAAACGGCCTAAGTGCACGATGATGTCGGTTGCAGCTTCCTGGCCAAGAGTTTTGGGGAATTGCAGTTGTGAGAGGGCTTGTTCCAACGTGACGTCCTCCAGGCGCAGCCCTTTCTTAATCGAGGCCGTCTTTACGTCGCCACTCTTGCGCATGGCTTTAGCTTCCTTCGCGTCTTTGGCCTCAATGCGCCCAAGTTGCACAAACGGTCCGAAGCGACCCATGCGCGCCACTACCTCTTTGCCGGTGGCGGGGTCGATGCCGAGCACTCGCTCCTTCAGCACGTCTTCCTTCTTAATTTCCTTCGTTTTGCTTTCTACTAATTTGTGGAACGGCTTGTAAAAATCGCCCACGAATTCACGGTAATCGTCTTTGCCTTCAGCCACGTTGTCGAGCTTCTGTTCCATCTCGGCCGTGAAGCTCAGGCTGACGATGTCGGGGAAGTGCTCCGTAAGCAGATCGGTCACGGTGAAGGCCACGTCGGCCGGCACGAGTTGGCGGCCGTCCTTCTCAATGTAGCCACGCTGTTGCACCGTCGAGATGGTGGGAGCGTAGGTACTCGGCCGGCCGATCCCCTCCTCTTCGAGTTTCTTCACCAGGCTGGCCTCGGTATAGCGGGCCGGCGGCTTGGTAAAGTGTTGCTCAGGTGTAATGGTCTCAAGCGTGAGCGAGTCGCCTTCTGCCAACGGCGGCAGGAGTTTGTCGCTGTCGTTTTGGGCGGTGGCGGCCTCGTGGTCTTCGTCCTTGCCTTCGGTGTAGGCGCGCAGATACCCGTCGAAGAGCAGGGTCTGGCCCGTGGCGCGGAAGCTATAACGCCCGGCAGCGATATTGGCGCCGATACGCTTGAACTCGGCCGGCGGCATCTGGGTGGCCATCGTGCGCTGCCAAATCATGGTGTAGAGCTTCAGCTGTTGGTGGTCGAGCACGTCGGCCAGCGACTCGGGCGTGCGTTCAATTTCGGTGGGGCGGATGGCCTCGTGAGCCTCCTGGGCCCCCTTGCTCTTGTTGGCGAACTTACGCGGCTCACTTAGGACGTACTCGCGGCCGTAGAGCTGCTGGATGGTGCTCTTGCTGTCGTCGAGCGCTTTTTGGCTCAGGTTCACCGAGTCTGTACGCATGTAGGTGATCAGACCAGCCGATCCCTCACCCTTACCCAGCGCCACGCCTTCGTAGAGTTGCTGTGCCACCACCATCGTCTGCTTCACTGAAAACCCGAGCTTGCGAGCAGCTTCCTGTTGCAGTGTTGAAGTCGTGAACGGGGCGGGGGGATTGCGCTGCACTTCCTTCTCCTCCAGCTCGGTCACCGTGAAAGGCTTTCCCTCCATCTCGGCCAGGGCCGCGTCTGTCTCCTCTTTGCTGCTGGGCACAAACTTCTCGCCGTCGCGTTGGTTAAGCGAAGCCGTGAAACTCTCCTCTTTCTTCGTTCGCAGGGCGGCGTCCACCGTCCAATATTCCACCGGAATGAACGCTTTAATCTCGCGCTCACGGTCAACAATGATGCGGACCGCCACCGATTGCACACGTCCGGCAGAGAGGCCGCGGTAGACCTTCTTCCAGAGGAACGGCGAGAGGGTGTAGCCCACCAAACGATCGAGCACTCGCCGACCCTGTTGGGCGTCCACAAGCTTCATGTCGATTTGCCGCGGGTGCTCCACGGCCGCCTTGATGGCGCTCTCGGTAATCTCATGGAACACGATGCGCTTCACTTCGGCTTTCCCCTTGGGGTCGAGCAGTTGCAGCAGGTGCCAGCCGATCGCCTCTCCTTCGCGGTCTTCATCTGTCGCGATCCACAGGGCCGTACTCTTCTTTGCTAAGTCCTTCAGGTGTTTCACCACCGCCTGCTTGCCTTCCGGCACTTCGTACTTCGGCTCAAAGTCCTTGGTCGTTGTCACGCCAAGCTCACCCTCCGGCAAGTCGCGCACGTGGCCCATGCTCGCCTCCACGGTAAATTCTTTGCCGAGGAAACGCTTAATGGTCTTGGCCTTCGCAGGGCTCTCAACGATGACGAGCTGGGTCATGGGCCCTGAGCCTACGGAGGGGTACCGGCTATTGTCAAAGATGGACAAAAGAAGCGTAAAAGTATGTAAATAGCCCAACAGAACTGATCATTGATCATCCTTTGTATTCAGCGTCCGAGGGCTTCTGTAAGCCAAAACGGCTTAGGTAAGCCCCATTTTCGGCCTCAGAGCGCGAATGTGGCTTGCCCTAGCCGTTGCCCGGGCTAGACTAGTACCAGTACTTCTTCGTACTTCTTCTTCCCCCTCCCAGTATGTCTCTGTCCAAGCAGGACCTCATCGCTACGATCGGCAACGCTGCCGGTATCACCAAGCGTGCCGCTGCGGCCGCTCTCGAGGCTCTCACCTCGACGATCACCAAGGAGCTCAAGAAGGGCAACGCGGTGACCGTCACGGGCTTCGGCACCTTCCGCATCAGCAAGCGTGCTGCTCGCACGGGCGTCAACCCGCGCAACCCGTCCCAGAAGATCTCGATTCCGGCGATGAAGGTTCCGTCCTTCAAGGCCGGCAAGACCCTCAAGGACGCAGTCCGCTGAGCACGTCTTCCCCTTTTGAATCGAATAGAGCCCCCCATCACTCGGGGGCTCTTTCTTTTGGTGGCATTGGCGGCGTGCCCGCGAGCCACTATCATGCCGGGGCTATGGTGCAAGCCGCCCTCGTCGAAGATGTGCTGAAAAACCTGCTCTCGCAGGCGGGTCTCGCGTTCGACAGCCTGAGTGTCAGCTTCGAACAGAAGACGAATGCCACGCGCATCGACATCGTCGCGCCAGATCCCAGCCGCTTGATTGGTTGGCACGGCGAGACACTTAACTCACTCCAGCATCTGGCCAAGGCGATTGTCCGCGCCAAGGAAAAAGGCGAAGCAAATCCTTTCATTATCCTCGATGTTGACGGTTACCGCCGCCAGCAAGAGGAGAAAGTCCGCAAGATTGCCGACCAGAAGGCCGACTTCGTCCGTCGTACGGGCAATCGCGTCGCCCTCTCGCCGATGAGTCCCTATTTCCGACGCATCGTGCACCTCCACGTCGCCGAGTCCCCTGCCCTGCAAGATTTAACCACCGAGAGTATTGGTCAGGGCGACTACCGTCAGATCGTGCTGAAGTTGAAGTCCGAAAAGGAGGCCAAATTGAAGAGTGGCGAAGAGCTCTCGCCTGTCATTGCCGCGGATGATGGCCTTGAGAATCTCGACATCTGAGCGGGTACTCGTCACGATCGGTGGTCGCGCTCCCTGTTCATGTTCAATGGGCGCCTGTTCAAGGCAGACATGATCACGAAAAAACGGCTGGAAGAAGGGCTCCATCGATTGTTCTGCCCTACACTTCTTCGCCCTTGATCAGCGTTGAAGCTTGCGCCACTCCTCGGCCAATTTCTTCTCTTCGCGGCTGAGTTTTTTCGGAATGATCACGTCGATGCGCAGGTAGTGATCGCCATGGCGGGAGGTGTTGAGTACCGGCATGCCTTTGCCCTTCACGCGCATGATCGTGCCTGGCTGCGTACCGGCCGGCACCGATACCGTCACGGGTCCGTGCACCGTCTCGATGTCGATCTCGGCCCCGAGCGTGGCGTCGATGGCGCTTACGGCTGTGGCGCCATGAATGTCGTCACCGTCGCGGCGGAAGCGATCGTCGGGGCGCACGCTGATATGTACAAAGAGATCACCGGTCGGCTGGCCGGGTAGGCCATGGTCACCCTTGCCGCGCACGCGCAGGCTTTGGCCGTCGGCAATGCCGGCAGGAATCTCCACCGTGATGTCGTCGCGCTTGCTTGTGCGACCTTGGCCGTTGCAGGTGGCGCAGGGCTTTTCCGGCACTTTGCCCGAGCCATGGCACTGGGGACAGATTCCGCGCTGTTGGATCTGACCAAAGAACGACTGCGCGATGCGCGTCACTTGGCCAGTGCCGCCGCATTGGTTGCAGGTGATCACCGCGGATCCCTTGGCCGCACCGTTGCCGCCGCAGGTCTCGCATTCCGCTTGGCGTTGCACGCGAATCGTCCGCTTGGCGCCGCTCACGGCTTCGGCCAAATCGATCGTGACGGCCACCTCGTGGTCGGCTCCTTTGCTTTGGGCTCCACCGCGGCTGCCGCCGAAGAAGTTGGAGAACAAGTCGCCAAGATCACCCATGTCGCCATTCTGGAAGCCCGAGAAATCGAACCCTCCCCCGCCGAAGCCGCCTCCCATACCCGGTCCGGCGGCGCCGAAGCGGTCGTACTGAGCGCGCTTCGTGGCGTCGCCCAGGGTCTCGTAGGCTTGGTTGATCTCCTTAAATTTGGCCTCCGCCGCCGGGTCACCCTTGTGCTTATCGGGGTGCCATTCTTTGCTCAGCTTCCGGTAAGCCTGCTTAATCTCGTCCGCTGAGGCGGATTTGCCGACGCCGAGGATGTTGTAGAAGTCGTTGGCGATGCGGGGATTGTAGCGCAGAGGGCTTCGCAGCGAGAGAGAAACGTGGTATACTGGCCCGATGGCTTCGAGCCTCCCCGACACCGTCTCCGCCGCCACTAAGGCGTTTCTCCTGGCTCTCCTGCCGGTGGCCGCGTTCGTGGGTGCGTCCACGTTCTGGCCGACGGCTGCCGTAGATAGTCCCACCGGGCGCGGCGAGATTGCCCTCGCGCTCCTTCTGCCCCAGAAGCAGCGCGAGATCCCTTGGGTTGTGATCGATGCAGCCAAAGTGGCGACGGGCGCCACCGTTCCAGCGGATACTAATGTGATCTTCCATATTCCCCTCGATTTGGGCGGTGTGGCCGGCATCAATCGCGAGGTGTTACTTGGTGCTCGCGGTTCCGACGTGCGTTATTGGGGGTACTGCCTACCCGAAAATGATGCTCCGGCCGTCGTTGATAGCCGCCAGGGGTTTCCGGGATTGATGTTCCTTTCGGATAAGGAGCGCCAAGCGCAGCGCCAGGCAGCCTCCTCTTCCATTGCCCGCCGCTCCATTTACGATCTTCAGGCCGTCAATGATTCCTTCCAAGAAGAAGCGCAGAACCGCCAAAACGGCATTCGCCATCAGCTTGATACGTTCGTAGCTGGCGCGCTCTGTTTCATCATGACTGAGGCGCCCCTGCCCATCGGTCTCGATGAAGACGGTGATCTTCTCAATACGAAGGCCGAGAATGGCTTGGGCACCGATCCGCTCAATCCCGATAGTGATGGTGATGGTATCCCGGACGGTCTTGAGGTGCGTGGCGGTACGCAGCCCCTCATTCGCGATACCGACAGCGACGGGCTGATCGACGGTATCGAAGACAAGAATCTGAACGGCAAACTCGATCCTGGTGAGTCCGATCCTCGCAACCGTGACAGTGACCGCGACGGCCTGTGCGACGGTCTCTGCGTGGTGCGCGTGGGCAATGATCAAATTCTCGAACTTGGTGAAGACAAAAATCTCAATGGTCGCCTAGATACCGGCGAGACAGATCCGCTCATTCGGATTACCAACACGAAGGTGGGGATTAACGACTACGACGCCGTTTACCGCTGCCTCTTTGGAGACACCGCCGTTTGCCCCTAAGTCAATTTTCCTGTACAATAGAAGCAATATGACACACACACTCAAGCTGATGCTGGCCTCCGTGGCGATGCTCCTGCCGATGACGGCCGCGGCCTATGTGCCTCCGGATCAGTACATCTATGTGGATGACTACGGCTTGCCGCCGCCCACTGCTCGACATGCCCAAGACCGCGTCGCCGCGCAAAATGCGCTGCTTGCCGAGCGTCGTCAGCAGCAAAACGGCACCTACACCACAACCGTTGGCGGCCCCGTCTTCCCGTCGGTTGTCTCTGGCTCTGGTCAGCCCGGCTACGTGGTCGTCGATCCGCCTCACGATGTTGCCTCGGGTGATTCTGCCTTGCATAACTCCCTCGACGATCTGATTGCCAGCGTCGATGACCTCTCGGCCACCGTTGCCGATCTGCAGGGTCGCGTCGACCGTCCCACTCGCACCGTCCAAGCTCCCCGTCCTTCCACGTGGGTGGAGCCCCCGGCTCCGTGGCACCCACTGCCTCGCTCCGGTGCTGGCACCTGGGTTCTCGTGGGTCTTGGTGGCATTGCCGCCGCCTGGACGCTGCGCAAGGTGACCGCCGCCGAGATCGCCTGATTCCGTCTTGAGTCCTGTGCCCGGCGGTGCGACAGTGCGCGCATCGCCGTTTCGCTTTCGCTCACCGGCCGCCGCTGGCGCCTGCCTGATCAAGTGCCTGATCTCTCCGGTCGGGAGGGGTTGGCGACGCTCTGGCGACAACGCGGTTTACACACCACAATGTCGACTACGGTTGACGACTTGCCAAGTTTTTCCGACTATCCGGATTTGCGTTTGGCAGTCGATCGGTTGCAGATGGCCGTCGCTACAGGCCAGCGAATCGTCATTGTGGGTGACTACGATTGCGATGGGGTCACGTCGACGGCCTTGTTGGTGCGGGCTTTGCGCCGTTTGGGCGCCAATCCAGCCGTGCGTCTGCCGCACCGCGTGCGCGACGGCTACGGTCTGACGCCGGCCCTGGCCGCCGAAGTGGGGGAGTACGCCGACGTGGTTATTACGGTCGACACCGGTGTGACCGCGGCCGAGGCCGTAGACACACTGCAAAAGAAGGGGATCGATGTAATCATCGTCGATCACCACCATCCGCCGGCCGAGCTGCCTCATGCGACGGCGCTCGTCCATCCAATGACGGCCTCGTTGAAAGACCCCTGGCCCTCGGCCGCCGGCCTGGCGCACATGCTGGGCCGAGTGTTGGCACCGGTGAATGGCCCCGAGGCCGATGCCGATCTGGCGCTCGGCATGCTCGGTACCGTGGCCGATGTGGTGCCGCTCTTAGGGCGTAATCGCACGCTAGTGGCCCTAGGACTAGCCGCGCTCGAGCGTCTGCAGGTTGGGCCGCTGGCCGAGATGCGCGACGCCCTGCGTGCCGAAAAAGCCGGTCTGACCGCCACCGATGTTGCCTTCCGCCTGGCGCCGCGTATTAATGCTGCCGGTCGCCTGGCCGATCCCGGTATCGCCTTGGCAGCTCTGCTTGATGGCGGCCCCGCTCTTGCTCGCCTTGAAGAACTGAACGCCGACCGCCAGCGGCAGACCAAACTTGCCGTCGACGGCGCCGTGGAAAAGATTCTCGCGCAGGCTGTTGTACCGCCAGTGCTCTTCGTATCTCATCCCGATCTGCATCCTGGCGTGCTTGGATTGGTGGCGGCCAAGTTGAGCGAGCGCTTCGGACGGCCGAGCCTCGTCGTGAGTGAGTGCGATGGTGTTTGTACCGGCTCGCTGCGTTCGGCCGGCGGCTACCACCTGGCTGAGGGCCTGACGCGGTGCTCCGACCTGCTCGATCGCTTCGGTGGTCATGCCCAGGCGGCTGGCTGCACGTTTTCCATCAGGAACCGTGAGGCCTTGGTGGAGCGTCTGAGTGCCGATATTGCCGCCTCTGTATCCGTCGATGACCTGGTGCCTACGCTCGAGGTTGATGGTGAGATTCCCCTGAATAGTCTGCGCCCTGCGCTGATCAGTGGTCTGAGCGTGTTCCAGCCCTTCGGTGCCGGCAACCAAGAACCGCGTGTGATCCTGCGGGGCGTGACGCTCGACGGAGCCCGAGGCGTAGGCGAAAACGCCCGCCACCTGCAGGCTCGTATTGGAGGGGCAAAGTTGATCGGGTTCGGTCTTGGTCACTTGGCTACGCACGCTGATCAGCGTCTGGATCTAGTCGGCCGCATCGGCATCGACACCTGGAACGGACGCGAGACCGCGCAGCTGTTTTTAGAAGACGCCCGCGTCGCAGAATAATTCTCTGCCATCAAGAGTAACGTCGTCACTTTGAACATCGCCCCCGGCGCTCGGTCGGGTCTTTGGCAACGGAGTGGGCGTGCGCGCCAGCGTTTTGGCGCCACCTTGCGCGCTGCAAAAGGTGGCTTCCCAAACAGGCAGCAGCCTCAGAAAAGTTTTCTCACACAGAAAAACTTCCTAACTCCTTCAGCTCAAATCAGACAGGAGCCAGCTCACCCTCCATGTAGAACACATCGGTCACCGGCACCTTGAAGACGGCGGCGATCTTGAGGGCGAGAAGGGCCGACGGATTCGTCTGGCCGCGCTCGATGCTCATGATGGTCTGGCGGCTCACGCCCGAGCGAAGAGCCAGTTCCTCCTGCGTCATGTGCCGCTCAAACCGGAGGCGGCGGATGTGGTTGCGGAGGGAGACGGTCGATTCCATTGAGAGGTGGGGTGGGACTGGCATTGTGCCAGGCCCGCGCATTGTACTGACCTGGGCCCGCGCTGCAAGGGTGCTGGTGTCGGCATGCGCGGGAAACGCCTTTTGGCTCAGAAAATTCCCCAGGCAATGCAAGCCAAGCCCAGCGGGACCAAATACCAACTGAAGACCGAAAGGGGAGTGCCTCCAACTAATCGGCGCAGCCAGGCGACGCATGCGACGCTAGTGACGAGCGAGGCGCCAAAGCCGAGGACCGTGAGCGATAGTGGTGGCAATGTGACGTTTCCACGCCAGGCATGCAGTGCCACCAGCAGTACCGCACCGCCCAAAATTGGCGCTGCCATCAAGAATGAAAAGTCCAGCGCCGCGCGGCGACTGAGGCCGACCAGGCGACCGACGCTGACCGTCGAGCCGGAGCGTGAGAGCGATGGGAGAAGCGCCGCGGCCTGAGCGATGCCGATAAGCAGTGCCTGGCCGAGACTCAGGCGCGCAGGATCCTGCAGCTCACGTGCCGGGTCGCGCGCCTCGCGCTCACCCACCACGAGCAATGTCGCCGTAAGTAGGAAGAATGCACCCAGCCAGATGGGTCCGCGGAACATCGTGGCAAGCACTTCTTCAAGTAGCAATCCGGCCATCACCCCCGGTACCGTCGCCACTGCCAGTACCATCAACAAGCGTCGGTCACGCGGTGCGCCGCCGGGTAGCAGCGAGCGTACAAGCGTCAGCCAGGTAGATCCGTAGCAGGCCAGTAGCGCCAGCAGGCTGCCGGCGTGCAAGACCACCATGAAGCCGAGCATGTTGCGTCCGGTCAGCGTGGTTTGCAGGAGTGATTCCAAGATGGTCAGATGGCCGTCACTGCTAATCGGCAGAAATTCGGTCATTCCTTGCAGGATGCCTAAGAGAAGCGATTGGATCGCGGTCATGACCTCAGACTAGGGCGACTGCGGGCGAGTGTCACGACGTTGATGCAAAAGCGATGAGCCCATAGCGGCGCGCTTTTGCCACTGCTCATCATTTGCGCTTGCAGACGCGGCATCTGTACTCTGATGAACCATGGGGCGCCAAACCTTTCCGTTCCATGGCATCTTCTCCTCCATCCCTGCTGCGCAGGGGCGGGGAGCGCAGGTGCCCGAGCCGGAGTTGGTCTTTGAACCGGCGGCGGAACGTACGCCGGAACCCCGGGCTGTTGGTCAAGTGGCTGTCGATATTCACGAGCAGGAGGGGTACTACATCATCAAGGCGCCCATCGCCGGCGTGCGGATGGCCGACATCGATATTGAAGTGAATGAGAACGTTCTCATCATTCGCGGCGAGCGTCGCCAGCCAGACGACGCCCCTGCCGGTCAGTATCTGGTGCAGGAATGTTTCTGGGGTCCATTTGAGCGCCGTGTGACGCTGCCCGGTCCCATTGATCAACGCCGCGTGAAGGCCACCTTCAACAAAGAGTCCATCCTCAAAATTCTCGTGCCGCGCGAGCGCGAAGAGCAGCGCATCAAAATCGTGCGGGTGGGCGACGCCTAAATCAGCGGGCGAGTTTCTTGGCGGCCGCTGCTTGCTGGAGCATTTCGTCGACGATCGTCTCTTCGTCCAGTGCGCCAAGATACGCCTTGAGCTTCTTCTCAAATTTCTTCGCGTTCGCTTCCACGGTGGCGATCGCATCTTTCAACTGCTGCTTCTCGCCGCGCTCAAACGATGGTTCGGCAAGTTTCATGGAGATGAAATACACGGCATCAAGCAGCTTAATGATCGGAGCGTCGACGAGCGTGGAAGAGGCGGTGGCGGGCATGGGTGTTGGGGTGCGGGTTTCCCACCATTATAGGCAAAACCAACGGAAAGTCAAAACTACCATGTCCGGTCTGTCTGTCGTCCATGCAGAAAAATAGCGCTAAACCAATAATTCTCGATCATTGATTGCCCGACTGCGCATCACCCGTTAGCGTCGGTGGACTATGCCAATCACCCAAGCCGTTCTCCCTGTTGCCGGTCTCGGCACGCGCTTCCTTCCGTGGACCAAAGTGGTGCCCAAGGAGCTGCTGCCCATCGGTAACCGTCCGATCATCGCTTTGCTGGTCGATGAATGTCTGAGTGTCGGTATTACCGATATCTGCTTCGTTATCAGTCATGGCAAGGAGGCGATTCCGCAATACTTCTACCAAGATCCGGCGCTGGAGGCCGAGTTGGCTCGCCGCGGCAAAGAGAGCGCTCTGCGCGAGTTGCATGCGTACGACGAGGTGCGTTTCCACGTTGTGTATCAAAACGAGATGCTTGGTGACGGCCATGCCATTTTGCAGGCGGCGGGTTGGGTCGACTCCGACCAGGTGGCCATTCTCTTTGGCGACGACCTGGTGGCTGGCGAACGAAACGGCTTGCAGCAGTTGGTCGAGGCCTATGAAGGTTTACCCGCAGATGGCAGCGAAAAGGCCATGCTCTGTCTTCAAAATGTCCCGCGTGAATCCGTGTCGCGCTACGGCATTGTGGACGTGGATGCCGGTGCCGGTCGCTTAAAGCGCGTGAAGGCGCTGGTGGAGAAGCCTAAGCCCGAAGAAGCCCCCTCCACGCTGGGTATCGTGGGCAAGTACCTGGTGCCCCGTTCGGTCTTCGATGTGTTGCCGCACGTGAGCAGCGGTCATGGCGGTGAGATTCGCCTGATCGACGCTCTCATCCACCAGCTGCCCAAGGGGCTCGCCATCTACGGCTACGAATTTGAGGGGAAGCGCCTCGATACCGGCACGCCGGAGGGATACAAGGAGGCCGTCTCGGTGCTGGCCTAAGCCACGAAGCTGGGATGGTTGACCGAATAGGCCGATGTTCTATCGTGCATCTATGAACGCGTCCTCCGTCACTGGCCTGTCAGAGCGTGCCCAGTCCCTCCTCAGATATGTAGGCGGTGAGGGATATCCCTGTCCGATCGGCGCCCAGATGGCGCGTGCCGACGCGTTGCCGGTCGTCGAATTGTTACCGCAAGACAACGAAGTAGAACGTGCCGACAAGGTGATCCAGGCGGTTGATCATCTCATCCGTCGCCGGATTTCCATCCTGCTCTACCCCGCAGATCCGCTTGATCTAGGCGACCTGGCTGCGCTGCATGCGCGCACGTATCCCGGCGTGGTCACCGAAATCTACCTGCGCGACCTGGAGCGTCTGCACGATGCGAGACAGCTGCCTCTGCCCCAGGCACATGTTCGTCGATTGAGCGGTCGCGACATTGGTTTGTACATCGATGCCGCCTACGCCCAGAGCCACGTTCCACCGTGCAGTCCTGCTATCGACATGGTGCGTACGTTCGGCGTGCCGCTGGCGTCCGATCTGCGCGCGTCGCAGGCGGCTGTGGCCGCTGCCGTCCATGAGCTCATCTCCATCGAGCCGAATGTGTACCCCGTCTATGCCGATCAAGAAGTGCAGTCTATCGTCATTTCACCGGCTTACGGTGGCGCTCGAGGCGAGTCTGTTTCGACTCGTCCGTACCATGAGCAGGGCGATCATGGTCGCCGCTCCTCGGCCACGGCGCTCGTCATGAACTTCCTGCCCGACGTGCAGGCCGCGCTGCGCACCATTGCTGGTCAGCAAGCTGTCGAGTGGTTCGATCGCATGCCTCAAGAGCACTCCTACAAAGCGACGCAGGTGTTGGCGGGTATAGAACGCCAGCGTCACTTGGTGGTCTCGCTGGAGCCGTCGCTGTTGGGACCGCTGCTGCAGGCAACGACGCCGCGCATGTCATTGGCCAATGGACCGGGCGCATTGCCCACTCAAGCCCCGCGGAATGCCGCCTGCCCCTGTGGGAGCGGTAAGAAATATAAAAAGTGCCACGGAAAATAAAATTATGTTAAATCAAAATTTTATTG
>CAZYNU010000003.1:0-23434 GCA_964648045.1 uncultured Candidatus Peribacteria bacterium | reverse complement strand
GATATGCTTTAACAGCGCTAGTGTTGTGTAAACGTCGCCAAGAGCCGAGTGATCCTGGGTGGGTGTGCCCCAATGCAGCGTCAGATGGGGCGGCCGCAGTGGTCGCGGATGGGCAGGTTGCCTAATTCGGAGAGGCAGATTTCCTCCAACTCAGTGATCTCTTCCGGGCGGAGCACAGCGAGGATGTGCAGGCTCGTACCGCGGCCGGCCAGGCCGCCGAAGTAGCCGCTGATCTCGATGTACTTGTCGCGGACGATGCCGCTGATCTCGACACGGTACTCGGGGCTGAGCACCTTCCGGAACGCAACACACTCGGGCGTTTGGAGTCGTTCCCAGCCATGCAACATGGACATGATTGCTGCCTCCGTCCTATTAACGATCGAACCAGGCGCTTCCTGGACTTTTAATAAAATACTATAAAAATATTTTATGGCAAATATAGGCACAGACCCGGCAGGCGACGGCGCCTTATTTCTTCATCAGCTCGCGCCTAAGCAGTTCGATCTCGTCGCGCAGGTCGGCCGCCTTTTCGAATTCCAGGTTCTCAGAGGCGATCTCCATCTGCTTATTGAGTTCGTCCATGAGGCGCTTTTTTTCGTCCTTGGGAATCTTCGTGTGGTCGTGCTTGGGACGGCGCAGCTCCAGCTTGCGGCCTTCTTCGGCGATGTCGTGTACGGCCTTCTTGATACCCTTGGGCGTGATGTTGTGCTTCGTGTTATACGCTTGCTGGATGGTGCGGCGGCGCTCGGTTTCCTCCATGGCGGCCTTCATGGCATCGCTCACTTTGTCGGCGTAGAGCGTCACGTGGCCGTTCAAGTTGCGAGCGGCGCGGCCGATCGTCTGGATGAGCGCATCGCGTGAGCGTAAGAAGCCCTGTTTGTCGGCGTCGAGAATGGCGATGTAACTCACCTCCGGTAGGTCGAGACCTTCGCGCAGCAGGTTGATACCCACGATGATGTCGATGTCGCCGATGCGCAGCTGACGCAAAATTTCGATGCGCTCGAGTGTCTCTACGTCGCTGTGCAGGTAGCGCACTTTCTGACCGGCTTCGGTGAGGAAGGTGGTGAGGTCCTCGGCCATCTTCTTGGTGAGCGTGGTGATGAGCGCGCGCTCGCCGCGGGCGATGGTGGCCTGCACCTCGGCCATGATGTCGTCGATCTGGTGCTTGGTCGGCTTCACGACCACGGGAGGGTCGAGCAGGCCCGTCGGGCGGATAATCTGCTCGGCAATATCTTCCTTTTTCGTGTGTTCGTATTCGTACTTGCCGGGCGTGGCCGACACGTAGATGCGCTGTCCCACGCGTTGCTCGAACTCCTCAAACTTGAGCGGGCGGTTGTCGTGTGCCGATGGCAGACGGAAGCCGTAATCGATGAGTGTGTTCTTACGGCTTAGGTTGCCTTCGCTCATGCCGCCTACTTGCGGAATCGAGATGTGGCTTTCGTCCACAATGAGCAAGAAATCCTTGGGGAAGTAGTCGAGCAGCGTCGACGGCGGCTGGCCTGCACCCTGGCCCTCCAGGTAGCGCACGTAGTTCTCAATGCCGGTGCAGTAGCCCGTCTCGCGTAGCATCTCCACATCGTATTCCGTGCGCGTGCGGATGCGCTCGGCCTTCACCAGTTCGCCGAGCTTCAGAAAGTGCTGTTCCTGCAGCTTCATCTCGTCGAGGATGCCGTCTACGGCGCGGTCGATCTTCTCTTTAGTCGTCACGTTGTGCGCGGCCGGGAAAATCGTCACCTCTTGCAGTTCCTGCAGCACCTCGCCGGTGAAGCTGTCCACTTCCTGAATTCTGTCGATTTCATCGAACGGCATCTCGATGCGGATGACCGTGTCGCCGCCGGGCATGAACACCTCCACGCTTTCGCCGAGCGCGTGGAACATGCCCTGTTTGAATTCCAGGTGACTGCGTCGGTACTGGATGTCGGTTAGGCGGCGTAGGAAGGTGTCGCGCTGCACGGCCTCGCCGCGGGCGACGGTGATGGCCAGCGCTTCGTAGTCCTGCACATTACCGAGGCCGTAGATGCAGCTGACGGAAGCCACAATCAGCACATCCTTGCGCGTGAGCAAGTTCATCGTCGCGGCGTGGCGATACTTCTCGATCTCCTCGTTAATGGAGGCATCCTTCTCGATGTACGTGTCGGTCGTGGGCAGATAGGCCTCGGGTTGGTAGTAGTCGTAGTACGAGACGAAGTACGAGACGGCGTTATCGGGGAAGAAGCCCTGGAACTCACTGCAGAGCTGCGCGGCCAGCGTCTTGTTGTGGGCCAGCACCAGCGTGGGGCGCTGCGTCTGGGCAATCACGTTGGCCATCGCGAAGGTCTTGCCTGTGCCCGTGGCGCCGAGCAAAGTCTGGTGCTTCTTGCCTTTGTTCAAACCCGTCACCAGCTGTTCGATGGCCTTAGGCTGATCGCCGGTGGGCGTGTAGGGAGCGACGAGGCGGAAGGGCTTCGATTGGGTCATGAGAGTGGGGAACACGTCCAAGCCCGGGAGTGTACGCGAATGCGAAGCGTGGTGAAAGGGAGGACTCCTCAAGAACTTGCCATTTTTGGAGGGATAGTGAAGGCATGTTGACACCTCGAATAACCGGCATACACTGCCCCAAACCTCGATGTTTACCAGCACCGACTGAGACGGGACGGCTGCCCTGCTAGAGCTGCAGATTGGCCGCCCCTTCTCAACTAGGGGGACCCGCACGGTTGCGGGGAACATTTTTCACCGTCTTGGAGTCTCGACATGTCGAAGGCCGTTCACCACAACAGCGACAACCGCCGCCACTTCGAGGGCCGCCGCTTCCGCTCGAAGTTCGATGAGCGCCTCGTGG
Source organism: uncultured Candidatus Peribacteria bacterium (assembly GCA_964648045.1). Taxonomy (GTDB): domain Bacteria; phylum Patescibacteriota; class Gracilibacteria; order Peribacterales; family Peribacteraceae; genus JAGOUB01. The sequence goes on along the minus strand of CAZYNU010000003.1, from coordinate 20,616 downwards.
CCCGTGGCCCGCGCCGCCGCGCCGGCCGCCGCTCCCGCGCCGCCCTCGCCCGCCTGGGCTTGTTGCTGTGAGACTTCGCATTGCACCCTGAGTCGCATGACTCAGGGTGTTTTTTTCGTCCGCGGCCGTGTTCCTGCCCGGCGTCATAAATCATCCAAAAACAATTCCACCAGCTCGCAATCTCAGAAAGCCGCACATTGCTGCACAATGCGGAAACCTCCCCCATCCTCCCATGACACATTCTGAGAAGAGAGCCCGCAAGTCCGTTTGGCGCGTGTTCGGGCATCTCCTCGGACTGCTGATGCTGGCGCTCATTATCGCCACCGTCGCGGCCATCATTCGCTCCCCGGTGCCGTTTGGCGTCCCCGGCGAGAAGCCAGTTCGCCTCTATCGCCCGGGCTTTGAACAACAAGCGCAAGATCAGCCGATCATGGTGAAAGCTCCCGGCTCTGGCCCGCTCGCGGCATTCTTCGGTAGTCGCGTTCCCCTGCCGCCGTTGCCTGGCATTCCCCGCGACGCCCTTGAGACGGCCCAGGTGACGCCCGTGGGTCTAAAGGATCGAGGTCAGGACGATCCAATTCCTGTTTGGGAGGTGGTCTTCGATAGTAATACGAGTGAGGCTGTGGGCGGCCAAAACATTTACCTGGTCAAAATTGAGAACACTGCCGGTGGCCAGGTGGTGCCCACCTGCGACATGGATCGCATGTTCGTCGATTCGCAGGGAGCTACCGATATCTCCGCCGCTGTCTACGGCTATCGCTACGTTTCCAAAGGTCAAGACGAGGCCGCCTTGCTCGCCATCGACCTGGACGACGACGGCTATCCAGATCTTCCCTTTGGAAGCATTTTCACGGGTGAGTTTATTGCCACCGACGACGTCAATCCTGCCGATCTCGCAGCCTTTACGACTGCGTACGGCGTTCCCTTTTCTCCATCCTCAGGTGAGACCACGGGGCCCGGTCAGCTCTACGCGTTCATCAGTAATGCCGGTGTGATCATCGATCCCACCGCCTGCACCGCCAAGTGCGGCGACGGCATTGTGGACAGCCCTGAATCGTGCGATCCCGACACCGGCCATAACTCTTCGTCGGGCACTGCTAATGCGCCCAGCAGCCTCTGCACCGATACCTGCGAAGATTCCAGCTGCGGCGATAGCGTGGTCAACAGTGCTGCCGGCGAAGAATGCGACGATGGTAACGACAACAGCCACGATAGCTGTGTCTCATGCGACACCGCTGAGTGCGGAGACGGTTACGTGTCTTCTTTAGAGAGCTGTGACGATGGCAATACGTCCGATGGCGATGGTTGCAGTGCGTCGTGCACGGTCGAATACGGCTTCCTTTGTACAAATCGAGACGGCGACCTGGAAGTGTCAGACTGGCCCGAGAGCTTGTGTGGCACGTCCTGTGGCGACGGCATTGCCGCTGGATTTGAATACTGCGACGAGGGTGGTGCCAACGGCACCTCGGGCGCCTGTTGCGACAGTGAGTGCAATGTTCGTTCTTCCAGCTATGTCTGCCGCAGTGCAGCTGGCGTTTGTGACGTGGACGACATGTGCGACGGCCTCAGCGCCATCTGTCCCAGCGATGCAAAGCAGAGCAGCAGCTATGAGTGCAACCCTGCCAGTGGTGTGTGCGATGTCTCCGAGTATTGCGACGGGCTCAATAACGACTGTCCCATCGACGCGGTTGCCGGTTCGAGCAGCAGTTGTCGTGCTAGCACAGACGGCGAGGAATGCGACCTGACGGAATACTGCGACGGTTCCAGTAAGAGCTGCCCCACCGAGGATTACACCAACGACTTCGACGATTGCAGCGAAGATGGCAATGAGTGCACCGACGACTACTGTGAGTCCGGTGTTTGCGTTCACCCCAACCTCGACGATTTCACCGATTGCACCGAGCAAGACGGCAACGAATGTACCGAGTTCGCCTGCATCTCCGGCAGCTGTATTGACTCCAGTGTGATTGATGGCACCTCCTGCGGCGATCTGATCAACGATTGGTGCTACGCCGGTATCTGCGAAGTGTGTGGCAACGGCCAGCGCGAATCTGGTGAAGGCTGTGATGACGGTAATCAATCCAGCAGTGACGGCTGTAGTGCTACCTGCACCATCGACAGCGGCTGGTCCTGCTCGACGGATCTGGGCTTGCTCAGTGTCTGTACGCCCAACTGTGCGGTTGGCAGCGCCTGCACCGATACCGACAACAACGAATGTACGGTCGCCGTGTGTGACCAGGTTGGTCAGTGCCAACAAAGCAGCGCCGGATTAAACTGGAGCGCCTACGCCTCTTCTGGCGCTTCTTGCTCCGATGATGGTGAGTGGTGCACCTACGATCAGTGTGATGGCATGGGTGGCTGCACCCATAACGTGCTCGTGGCCAACGGCACCCCCTGTCCCACCACATTTGGCGGTTCCTCCATCTCCAACGGCTACTGCTACAACGGCGTCTGTGATAACTACTGCGGCGACGGCTTTACCGATCCGTGGGAACAATGCGATCTCGGCGGGAGCAACGGCGCCATGGATAGCTGCTGCTCCTCCACCTGCAGCTACGTCTCATCCTCTCAAATCTGCCGCAGTGCCGCCGGTGTGTGCGATATGGCCGAGTACTGCACTGGCTCTTCGGCCTCCTGCCCGTCCGATATGTACGACACCATGTCCGAGTGCCGTTCTTCGGCCGGTACGTGCGATCCCGCCGATTACTGCAATGGCACCGGTCCCAACTGCCCCTCCAACGAAAGCGGCTTCTCGAGCACTGCCGGAATGAGCTGCGACGATGGCGATGCCAACGACTGCCACTACGGCCTCTGTGAGTTTGGTGCCTGCGAGACCGGTAATAACTACGATCCGAACGGCACGCAGTGCGGCGACAACGACTGGTGCTATAACGGTAGCTGCTTCACCTGCGGTAACGGCTCTCTTGATCCCGGTGAGGAATGTGATGCCGGTGGCCTGAACGGAACGTCTACCTCGTGTTGCGACTCCGTCTGTCTCTTTAAGACCTCAGCCGAGGTTTGTCACGACGGCAACGACGCCACCTGCGATCCCGATACGTACTGCAGCGGCAGCTCTGCCGATTGCCCCTGGTCTGGTTACAACAGCGTCAGCTGCAGCACCGAAGATATGAACGAATGCACAGACGGCCAGTGCTCCTCTGGCGTTTGCATGGCGGTGAATAACTCCAGCGCTTGCTCAGATAGCGATGGCAACGCCTGCACCAGCGGTCAGTGCAGCGGTGGCAGCTGTCTCCCTCAACCATCTTCTGAGGGTTCCCCCTGCCCTGGCGGCTACTGCACCACGGGCAGCTCGTCTTCCGGCGGCGTGCCCTATTGCTTCCCGGTGCCGCTCTAAAGAAACGCTCCACACCCCCGAAACCACCCCGGCTGCAAGGGCACTTGCAGCCGGGGTCTTCGCGTCTGGTGGCCATTTTGCTACGCTCCAGTGGACGCATGCTGGCCCTCCCTCCCCTCCTTCGTCGTTGGCTCCCAGTCGCCGTGGCGGTGTGCATGCTTTTGGTGCCGCAGCGGTCGTTCGCGGTTACAGCAGAAGAGGCTTTTGGCTATTGCGGTGATTATGTGTGCAATAGTTATGAAGACTGTTTTATTTGCGCCGTCGATTGCGGCGAATGTGAGTGCGGCAATGGCACGGCCGCCTACGACGAGGAATGCGACGGTACCGATTTTCTTGGTCAAGACTGCCTAACTTTCGGTTACGACAGCGGCGAGTTGTTTTGCACTAGCAGCTGTGAAATCGATCAGTCTGACTGCCAATTCGATCAGTGTAACGATGGCGAGGCCACCGGTTCCGAAGAGTGCGACGGTTCTGACTTCATGGGTGCCTCCTGCGAGGACTACGGCTATGACGGCGGTGATCTCTACTGCACCGGTAGTTGCGAGATCGATCTTTCCGGCTGCTACGAGTGTGGTGATGGTTCCGCTGCCGACGACGAGGAGTGTGATGATACCGACTTAAAGGGTGAGACCTGCCAGACTCAGGGCTATGATCATGGCGACTTGAGCTGCACCAGCAGCTGTGAAATCGATCTCTCCGAGTGCTACGACGACGTATGCGGTGACGACGTGGCAACGGGTATGGAAGAGTGTGACGGGGCCGATTTTCTTGGCTTTGACTGCACGTATTTTGGCTACGATGCCGGCGACCTTGGTTGTACCAACAGCTGCCAAGTCGACCTCTCCGATTGTTACGATGAACTGTGCGGCAACGGCACCATCGACGCGGCGGAAGGTGAAGAGTGCGACGACGGCAATGTTGAAAACAACGACGGCTGCAGCAATGCCTGTCTCGAAGAATACTGCGGCGATGCCATCGTGAACTACGACTCCTACTTCGATGAAATCGACGAATGCGACGATGGTATCGATAACGAGGACGGTCAGCCAAATACATGCAAAACCGATTGCACGCTGCCGTATTGTGGCGACGGCCTTGAAGATAATGCCTACGGCGAAGAATGCGACGACGGCAATGGCGACGCGTACGACGGCTGTTACGACTGCGAGATCGAGCAGCTCTACTGTTGCACGCAGTACACTGTTCAGGGGGTACCTTCCCAGGTGGTCAGTGATCAGTGTCGTAATTCACTTCTGCGGTACGATCCCTTCACGTGCGCCCTCAACTGTGAGCCTGATTATTGCCAGAGCTGTGGCGGCGGCGGCGTCTTCGATGTGCTGTTCTGTGCGCCCGACTATTGTGATCAGCTTGGCTGTGTGGTTGGACAGATCACGCCCATGGGCTTGGCCTTGCAGTTACTTGGCTTCCCTTGGAATTTCCAGGCTGCCTCCTGCGACATTAGCCCCGCCTGTCTTCTCTGACGCGGCGGGCCCGCATGGGCTATCCTGAGCTTGATCATGGTGCTCCGCCTCTACAACACCCTCCGCAAAGGCGAGGAAGACTTCGTTCCGCGCGACCTGGCTGCCGCCCAGGGGGAAGGCCGCCCCGCCCGCGTAACGCTCTACACCTGCGGTCCGACGGTCTACGGTCGTCCGCACATTGGCAATTACGCCGCCTTCCTGGCGGCCGATCTGCTCTGTCGCTGGCTAGAGGCCGGACATGGCTATGTGGTGCATCAGGTGAAGAACATCACCGACGTGGGGCATCTGGTGCGCGACGCCGATAGCGGCGAGGATAAAATCGAGAAGCAGGCCCGCGAGGAACACGGCGATGTGACTCACCAGAGCGTTCTCGCTGTGGCCAAGCACTACGAGGCTCTCTACATCAAAGATGAAGAGTCGCTGAATATCCGCAAATTAGAGCCAAAAGACCGTCCGCATGCCAGTGACTATGTGCCGCAGATGGTCACGATGGTCGAGAGCCTGCTCGCGAGTGGTCATGCCTACGCCGCACCCGATGGCATCTACTTCGACGTCACGTCCAAGACGCCCACGCCCTACGGCTCGCTCTCGGGCAATACCCTTGATCACCTCTCCGCCGGTGCACGTGTGGAGGTGAATGAGAGTAAACGCCACCCGGCCGACTTCGCCCTTTGGAAGTTTTGCGTCGGCATCAATGAGCATCATGTGCTGCGCTGGCCCTCGCCGAAGAATCCGGCAGGGGAACCGTGGCCCGAGGGATTCCCCGGCTGGCATATTGAGTGCTCGGCCATGAGTCGCGCCCTGCTGGGTGATCAAATCGATCTGCATACCGGCGGCGAGGACAACATCTTCCCGCATCACGAGTGTGAGATTGCTCAGAGTGAGTGTGTCACAGGCAAATCGCCGTTTGTGAGCATTTGGCTGCACCGCCGCCGCCTCGATCTGAAGGGCGACAAGATGTCAAAAAGTCTTGGCAACGTGGTCAGTCTGGATGACATCGTGGCCAAGGGCTACAGCCTCATGGACCTGCGCTACTACCTGCTCTCGGTGCACTATCGCACCAACTTGAAGTTCGATTGGGAGGGACTCGAAGGCGCCAAGATCGCGCGTGATCGCATCATGGATTGGATGGCGCGTGACGGTCGCGGTGAACTCTCGCCGGCGGACGCGTCGCCTCCTTCCGTCGACGACATCCTCAAGTTCGAAGCCGCCTTCACAGCGGCGATGAACAGCGACCTGAATGTCTCGGGCGCGCTCGCGCAGGTATTTGATGCCATCCACTACGTGAACACCCATGGACCGTTCGCCGCCGGTTCGCCCTGCGAGGCGCCGCTCGACGCGTTCATCGCCAAGATTCGCCATACCTTCGGCTGCTTCGATCCCGAAGTGCTCGTGATTTCTCCGCAGGCTCAAGCTCTTCTCGATGCGCGTGATCTCGCCCGCAAGAATAAGGACTTCGCCGCCTCCGATCGCCTGCGCGATGAACTGCTCGCACTCGGCTGGCAGGTGAAGGACACCAAGGACGGACAGAAGCTCAGCCGCGCCTGATCACTGTCACGACGAGAGAGGTGTGATCATCGCACATCGCCTCCGGCGCACGGTCGCGTCTTTGCCTGCGGAGGGGCGCGCGCCGGCCGGGGGTGAAGGGGCACGAAGTCATACAGTCACCTTCGGGAGGGCGTCACCACTAAGTAGAACCATGGAGAGGGGCTCGGCGCGCCAGCGTTTTGGCGCCACCTTTTGCGCGCTGCAAAAGGTGGCAGACATAAGAGTGAGCACCAACCCGGAGCGGATCATGGACGGAAAACGTCCTCTAAAAACGCTCTCAGCGAAGAGATCACCCTCTCGAACGGGTCAACCCACCCTGAGTGCGAATGACGCGCGCTACGGACCTCTGGTGAGGTGGTACCGACGCCATGACGGTCCCGATGCCCGTTTTGTTCGGTGTAGATCACATTTTCTCGTCCTTTTTTCACTGTTAAGACAATTTTTGTATACAAAATGTGAACAAAATCAAACGCACCGCAAGAGCTCAACAAATAGTTACACAAGGAAGCCTCGTTGCCTTCAACCGCATTTGCCGACGATCAGGGGGCTGATCATTCCCCTCTTCAGAGGGGATCCTTTGTCCCAAATCTTGTTTTGAACAATTTTATGGTACTCCTGGCGGCTCAAGTCCGAAAGAATTGGTGTAACACCACCCCTTCCCGCCCGTTTGGAGGGGTGCACAGGATGACCTTCGCGGCTTGCACCTCATAAGACCGCGTCGGTAGGATCTCCCTGATCCGCCTCCATCCGGAAGCGTGGTCCTGTGATCGCTCTCTGACACAACGGCAACTCGTCCTTCCATCAAGTCGGGCGAGCTTCACATCCCTCCTTATATAGGGATCGTGCGTCACTTGGTTTCACTCCTCCCGAGAATTCGAATGCTTTGCCGGAGTGTCGTCTCTTTAGGTTTAAGGAGGGGAGCGGGTCGCTCGGCGTCCGCTCATCCCGCACCCGGGAAGTATGAAGTGGTGGAGTTCAACCTTCGCGTTTTCTTCCAGACACACAGACACGCTTCAACCCTTTATTTTTTTATCTCCCTTATCACTCCGTATGAACACGAAATTTCAAAAAGTGTTCGCGGGTGTCTCGGTCGCTGCGATCGCCCTCACCCAGGTGGGTACGGCTCTCGCCGCGTACTCGGACGTCCCCGCTGGAGTCTGGTACGAGGAAGCCGTCATGGATTTCATGAACCGCGGCTACCTCGACGCTAACCAGGCTCGCTTCCGTGGATCGGACCCGGCCACCCGCGCCGAGTTCATCAAGCTCGTCGTTGAGGTCAACGGCGGCATCCTCGGAACGGCTCCGGCTCAGCCGTCGTTCAACGACGTGCCGACCGGCGCTTGGTACTACAACTACATCGAAGAGGCAGCCGATGAGGGCTGGGTCATGGGTGACGGCAACTGCTACGGCAGCAAGCCCTGCTACGCCCGCCCCGATGCTCGCATCAACCGCGCTGAGGCCGCTTCGCTCATCACTCGCGCCTTCGGTCTCGACTGGACGGGTGACGCTCCTCAGTTCGTCGACAACCCCTCCGGCCAGTGGTACACGGACGCCATTCAGACGGCGGCCGACTACTGCGTCGTCCAGGGTGACGACTCCACGGGCCGTGTCCGCCCCGGCGACTTCATGAACCGCGCCGAGATGGTCACGATGCTCTACCGCGTCGACCAGAACCTCACCTACGGTGTGGACTGCGGCGGCGACACCCCCATGACCTGGGGCATCGACGACGTGATGGCCGACTCGGCCACCCTGCTCGTCGTCACCTTTTCGGGTGACGTCGACATGGCCACGTCCGAGATGGCCGGTAAGTACTCCGTGATGTGCGGCAGCACGATGGTTCCTGTCACCGGCGCCTCCATGGTTGCCGATGACACCGTCGAGCTCACGCTCGGCTCCGCTCTTGACGCCAACGCTGATTGTGACGTTACCGTCACGAACATGATGGCCATGGACGGCGGCACCTTCTCGGATGCTGCTTCCTTCTCGTTCCGCTCGGTTCCGGTAGGTATGGGTGACCTCGAGGTCTCCATGTCCTCCAACAACCCGGCTGGCGACACGGTCCCCAGAGGTGCAAACGGCGTCACGATGCTGTCGGTCGATCTCTCGGCCTCCTGCGCTGACGACGTTGTCCTCAACGACATCACCCTGCTGCACCGCGGCTTCGGTGAGGAGACCGATATCACTGGTCTCTACGCTGCTGCCGACGGCGCTCGCGTGACCCGCAAGCGCACGATCGACTCGCAGGCTCAGACCGCTGAGGTCCGCTTCACGAAGCCTTTCGTGATCCCGGCCTGCCAGACGAAGACCCTCGACATCATGGCTGACTTCTCCACGTCGGCCTCGTCGTACGCTGAGCACAACATCTCCGTTGAGCTCGCTACGGACGTCGAGAGCAACGCTCGCTCGGTGACGGGCGCCTTCCCGATCATGGGTAACACGTTCCGTGTTGCTGCTGTGACGGCCGGCACCATCACCATCAACTACAAGTCCGTGTCTCCGTCGACCGTGAAGGTCGGTGACGACAAGGCTACCCTCGGTCGCTTCGAGATCTCGACCAACTCGATCGAGGACCAGACTCTCTACTCCATCACCATCCACAACGATGGTTCCGTCAACGACGGCGATCTCAGCAACCTGATGATCCGCAAGTCCGACGGTACGGTTCTCTCCAACACGGTTGCCGTGTTCGAGGGTGACTACGCCACGTTCACCTTCAACCCGCCGTTCACGATCCTCCAGGGTGACAAGATCACGCTCGAGGTCGTCGGTGACGTTCTCGGTGGCGCCTCTGATACGGCCAAGTTCGAAATCGAAGAGACCTCCGACATCTTTGCCGTTGGTTCCCTCTACGGTTACGGCAACGCCGGTCAGCTCTACGGTTCCCAGGTTTCCATCACGGCCTCGCCCGCTGCTGCCACCGTCACCATCGACGCTGGTCAGTTCACGGTTGAGATCGACGGTCCTGTGACCCAGAAGTTCCGCCGCGACACCAAGGACGCCGTCCTGGCCAACGTCATCATGACGCCGGGTGGTGAGAACCTTGATGTCAAGAAGCTCTTCGTTGCTGTTCAGGCTCAGACGTCCGCTGGCCTCGGTCTCCAGACCACCTGCGGCACCTCGTTCGACGAGGTTCGCGAGCTCATCGACAACGTTGACTTCCGCAACACCGTCAACGGCCGCACGGTGTCCGCTGTCCGCCTGACGGACTCCGGCACGAACGGCACGGGCAACGGTGCGACGGACACGTACCAGATCTACCGCTTCGATGACTTCACGATCGACAGCCAGGCCACGTGGCAGCTGCGCGCCGACTTCATCGACAACGGTTCCAGCAACTGTCCTTCGGACGGTATGCGCTTCCGCGTGATGGTCTGCACCCAGGCCGCCGGTAACACGGTGGGCTGTGACTTCGGTGGCGTTGGCGGTCTCACGACCTCCACGACGACCTACAACATGGATGTTGAGGGTCTCTCCACCAACGACCGTCTGACGGACGTCCGCCCCGGCGGCACCGTCACGGGCAACTACCACCGCATCGCCACCCCGACCCTCACGCTCAACGTGCAGTCTTCGGGTACGGCCGATGTGACGGTCAAGAACGCCAAGAACGTCAACCTGTACCGCTTTGAGGCCCGCGCTGGCGAGGCTGACGACCTGCTCGTCACCCGCTTCGTGTTCCGCGCGTTCTCGGGTTCGCTATTGAACGGTCAGAACTACACCCTCTGGGTGGACACCGATGGCGACCGCGCCGTCGACACCAAGCTCGAGGCTGGTAAGTCCCAGCAGAGCAGCCTCATCACCTTCGATCGTCTCCTGAACGGTGGCTACGTCATCCCCAAGGAGCAGACCGTGGTGTTCGAGGTTCACGCTGACATCTCGGCCTCGCTCGTGAACAACGACCTGGCCATCAAGTTCAACGTGACCACGCCGACCACGACGGACGACTACGTCGCCGTCGAGCAGGCTGTGAACGGCTCGTCGCTCTCCGGCATTCGCACGGACAGCGCTGGTTGTTCCAGCAACTGTGAGATCGTTGTGACCGGCGCCTCCGGCGCTGTGAGCACGGGTCTCACGGCTATCACTGGTCCTCAGGTCATCAAGAACTGGACGCTGGCTTCGCAGGGTAACCTGTACGCCCGCTTGGACGACTCCCCGCTGCGCAACCGCCAGCTCCTGGCTGGTGACCTCGGCGAGTCCATCCTCCGCCTGCGCATGCGCGCTGAGAACGAGGACATCAACGTGACGGACCTCCAGATCAACTCCTCCGGAGCCACCCTGGCCAACACGATCGATGCTCTCGACCTCTACATGGACGGTGCTACGACGCCGTTCGCTTCCGCCACCATCGTCGGTTGCGGCAGCGATGACGTTCGCGCCTCCGACCCGCAGGGTGCTGCCTCCACCACGTTCTGTGCGAACATGGAGAGCAACCAGCTTGTGGTTCAGAAGGGTGTTGAGAAGGTCATTGTCGTCCGCCCGCGCCTGAAGAACGATATCAACGGCGCTGTCTCCGGCACGCTTGTCCAGCTCTTCATCGGTCCTGAGAACGCTCTCAACAACGCCACGGGCTCCGGTGCTATCCGCGCCCGCGGTCTCCAGTCGTCCAACGACCTGACCGGTAACAACGGTACGGGCGCTGCTGACGGCGAGATCTTCATCGGTACGAACACGAACGCTGCCAACGCTCTCACGATCGTCGGCAAGAAGAACGTGACCGTCCGCGCCAAGATCGACTCGATCACGAACGCCAACCCGTCGGCTAACGGCACCGCCGTTCCGACCGGTGTGACGCCCTTCGGCCAGTTCAAGTTCACCGCCATGGCGAACACGAACAGCCTGAACGGTGCCAACAAGTTCGCCCTCTCCGGCGCAGTCTTCAATGTGAACGCCAGCAACGTGACGATGGACGCCACGCTGTTCAAGTTCTACAACAAGGCTGACCAGAACCAGAAGGTGGCTTGCACGGCCTACACGGGTACCGCCACTCACGTTGCGGTCTCGTCCGGCTCGTTCGTCGTCCGCTGCCCGATCCTTGCGACCGGCTCCTCGACCGTGAACACGATCATCAACTCGGGTGACAACGCCACCTTCGTTCTCGAAGGAAGCGTGATCAACCCGAAGGTCGCGAACACGAACTCGACGCTGCTCGCTTCGATCCAGAACTTCAGCGACATCTCGCGCACGACCTTCCTCCCGGCCGCTACGGCTGTGACGTCGGTCCACTCGAGCATCTCCTGGGTTGACTTCGACACGGCGGTCACCGCCGGCTCGAAGTTCAGCTGGATCGAGTACCCGGACACCGTCGTCAACTCCACGTCGTACAACGGCTAAGAGTCGACACGTTTGTCTCCTGCTTCTGCCCCAGGCTAACCGGCAGCGAAGAGCCCTCCCCCCTCAGACGGGGGAGGGTTTTTTCGTGTCCGCCAAATTGTTGTGTAGAGAATTCTTGACGCACTGGAGAAATATCGAAGTGTATTGCGTTTGGGCCAATGCCTAGCGTCAGCCAAAAACGGATCCCTCTCGAACGCGACTTGTCGCCATGCTGTCGCTGGTACGTTGCCCTCATGAACACTCCCACTGAAACCGTCAGTCTACTCGGAACATCTGCCGTCCGCCGTGATCACCCCGTCTTACACCCGCATCTGCGCTACGGCGAAGCTCACCTTCTGGTGCGTGATACTCGCGCCGCCCATGAGGGCTACTCTGGCCTAGAGGTCGACGAGGAAGATGTGTTGCCAGAATCGCCGCTTCCCCGGCGTGGCGTGGAAGACACGCTCCGTCGTCAGCGCGAAGAGCAGCAGGAAATCTTGCGAGGCTGGGCTAGTCTTTGATCCTCAGCCGAGAAATCTCCGCTTCAGTGCCAGTCCGGCCGCCAAAAACGGCCGGATTGTCCATGTGTGCTCAGGTGGTAGAACAGTCATGACTCCCCCGAATTTCCCCTTAAAGGCAGAAATACCCTGCCAAGGGTGATTTTCTGGTGCTTCAGGTGGGGCGACACCCAGTAGGTCGTAGTGTTCGCAGCCCAGGTTCCGGCACAGGCGCATTGCCTCCCATTGCAGTAGGTATGGCGCCATCAATTCACGGTGTGCGTCCCGCGAGGCGCCATAGTAGTAGATGCCTGTCTTGCCCCAGGCGACGCCCAAGAGGCCGGCGATGGGCAGGGGGTCAGTGGGCGCGTAGGCTAAGAGGAGGAAGCTCCCGGGCAAGGCCTTCAGGAAGTACTCGAACTGGCGTGCGCCTGGCGCCTTAAATCCATCGCGGGCGGCCGTCTCGGCGGCAAGTTTGGCGTAAGCGCCTACATCCGCGCTCTGTTCGACGGTCACTCCATGTTTCTCGGCCAGGCGAATATTGTAGCGGCCTTTTTGCCGCATTTGAGCCAGGAGCGCGTCATCGTTCAGAGTTAGATCGAGTACAATCGTCGCTTCGGGCTGCTCGTGTCGCTTGGATGGGTGACCAAATGGCAGCGCGGCCAATCGCGCGTCCGTGCCCGACCAAAACAGGCTTAATGCGCGGTTGCGACTAGCTTCGGCGGCGATCGCCCGAAGAAATGCCTCCGCCTGCGCGCTTGTGGCCTCTGCCGTAAGCAGCGGGCCGCGCGGTAGATCCCACGTGCAGAATCCCGCTGTGGTGCGATCGATAATGACCAGGGCTGTTACAGTGGCTTCGGGATTGGCGTACCAACGAACCTCCCGACCGAGCGCCTGCTGAAAAGTCGCCCACGCTGGCGATTGCCAGAGTGGTGCATGGGCCAAGATGGGGGCCGTCGTCAGGCGCTGCAGCGGCACAGCAGTAGTGTACTCCTTTGCCGGGTTTTTTGATGTGGAGGCGAAAGGGGAGTGGTACCGTGAGGACCGTTCCCTTTCCCCCTTCCCCATGCCCTTCACCCTGCCAACACTCCCGTACGCCTACGATGCTCTTGAGCCGCACTTCGACGCCAAGACGATGGAGATCCACCATACGAAGCATCACCAGACGTACGTCGATAAGTTGAATGCCGCCGTGGCTGGTACCCCCTGGGAGACGATGGACATCGATGACGTGCTCCGGAAGATTGAGGAGATGCCTGCCGACAAAAAGACCGCCGTTCGCAACCACGGCGGCGGCCATAGTAACCATAGTCTCTTTTGGACGATCCTCAGCCCGCAGGGAGGAGGTGCGCCTTCGGCTGCCCTGGAGGCTGAGTTCACCAAGGCCTTTGGCTCCGTTGCTGACTTCCAAAAGACGTTCAATGAGGCCGCCAGTAACCGCTTCGGCTCCGGCTGGGCGTGGCTGACTCTCAAGGACGGTACCTTTGAGATTTCCTCTACCGCCAACCAGGATTCGCCGCTCATGGAAGGCAAGACGCCGCTCATGGGTCTCGACGTCTGGGAACATGCGTACTATCTCAAGTTCCAGAATCGCCGCCCGGAATACATTCAGGCCTTCTGGAACGTGCTCAACTGGGCCGAGGTCGAGCGCCGCTGGCAGGCCGCCAAATAAGCATTTTTAAGCTTTAAAGAGCCGCTAAATCAGCCAATATCCTATCAGGAACCGGGTGGATCAGAATCCCCCGGTTTTTGGCGCTCAGAAAGGGTAAATTTAGTGATAAGTAGCTAATAGGTACCAAATATCACGTTCTTTGACCGTTGACATATTGGGTATTGCAAATAGTATTTGTCACTCTGTCAAAACTCCTTCCTGCCATACTTCTAGGAATCGGTTTGGCTCTGGCTACCCCCTTCGCCTCTGCGGAGGAGGGCGGCGGTGCTTCTGCGTCTGGCTGGGTGGCCAAAGCCGGTGACCGCGTGATTGTCGATACCGACGCGTCTCTCGTCTATTTAGTGCACGAAGATGGCGAATACATCACTCTCAACGGCCTCACGGGACAACATCGTAACGTGTGCTATATCGGTCGCTGCTATTTTGCTGCCACCCCCACGGATGAATGGGTCATCAAGGCGGTCGAAAAGAAAGGGCGCTCCACCACGTTCGGTAACGGCCGCTTCTTACGCCTCTATAAAGCCGATGGCGAAGGCGGCGATGACGGTCGCGGTAGGACGGCTTACGGTTTGCACAGTCACGCACAGTTCGCACAAATGCTGGAGGATAAAATCGAAAAAAAGGGCTTCGACAAGGAGGGTAAGGGTTGGCGCAGCTACGGTTGCGTCCTGCTCTCGGAGGATGATCTGTCGCTGGTCACTGCGTCGATCGATGCCAATGGTGGTTCTATCGCCGTTTCTACTGGCCCTGGCTTAGTGCCGCCCGAGCCTACGTCCATCGTTGAGACGGCGCCAAGTTGGCTGGGCCTAACGTGGTAAGGTGAATTCCACTTCTCATTCTGTCGATCGCGGTCGTCGGGAGGTATTTTTCTTTTGACTTTCCTGGGCGTAAACCGCACACTACGGCCGTCCGCAGCTGGCTTCGATTGTGTTCTGAGCGCTGTGCCCCTCTTCCTCGCCGTGTTCGGCGGCGGTTCCGGCGGCACTGTGCCGCTTTCCCCTATCTCTCTCCATGGCCAAAAAGCCCGAGAAAAAGAAGAAGCCAGTCGCCAAGAAGGCGGCCCCGGCGAAAAAATCGAAGCCTGTGACCAAGAAGGCGCCAGCCAAGAAGCCGGCGCCTAAGGCGAAGCCGGCTCCCAAGCCAGTCGCCAAGAAGGCTGCACCCGCCGCAAAGCCGGCTCCCAAGCCGAAGGTGGAGGTGCGCAAGCCGACCTCCGTCCAGGTCTTGAAGACCGTGGCGAAGGTGCCTGCGAAGGCAGTCGCCAAGAAGACTTCCCCGGCCCGTGCCGGCTACGTGGTCGACGTGGATGCCGATATCCTCCCGCGTCTGCGCCCGCACTTGCCGCCGATTTTAAGCAAGATCCCCAAGGCTCTAGCCGAGCTGCCAGAATTGATCCGCCCCACGAAGATTCAAAATGACCGCGTCTTCCTCGTGGACGACCAGGGCATCACGCACGTGCCAAGCTTGATCGAGATGCAGATCGAGAGCTACAAGTGGTTCCTCACTGAGGGTCTCAAAGAGCTGCTGGAAGAGATCACGCCCATCACCGATTTCTCGGGCCGCAAGATGGAGCTGCGCATCCTCGGTCACACCTTCGACGAGCCGAAGTACGACCCCGAGACCTGCAAGCGCCGCAATCTGACCTACGAGTCGGCCATGAAGGGCCAGGTCCAGCTCATCAACAAGGAGACGGGCGAAATCAAGGAGCAGGACGTGTTCCTCGGCTCCATCCCGCTCATGACCGACAGCGGCACGTTCGTGGTCGGCGGCATCGAGCGCGTGGTCGTCCACCAGCTCGTCCGCTCGCCGGGCGCGTTCTTCTCGACCATGCCCGATCACCCGCGCTATCACGCGGCTAAGATCATTCCCAAGCGCGGCGTGTGGCTCGAAGTCGAGACGGATCGTCGTGGCATCATTACCTGCAAGATCGACCGCAAGCGCAAGATTCCGATCACACAGCTGCTGCGCGTGTTCGGCTACACGAGCGATGGCGACATTCTCGACCTGTTCAAAGACCTGCCCTCGGGAGAGCATGACTTCATCACGCTCACGCTCGGCAAAGATACTGCCCGCTCGGTGGAGGAGGCCTATCAGTCCATCTACCGCCGCATTCGCCCGGGCGACTACGCCACGCCGGAGAACGCCAAGCAGCTCATCGACTCGCTCTTCTTTGACTTCAAGAAGTACGACATGGGCTCCATCGCCCGTTATAAGCTCAACCGCCGCTTCGGCGTCGACGTGCCGAGTGACGAAGCGCACCGCGTGTTCCAGGTGAAGGACTTCATCGAGATTCTGCGCGAGATGATTCGCCTGAACAACGGCCAGGGCTCGCCCGACGACATCGATCACCTCAGTAACCGCCGCGTCCGCTCCGTTGGTGAGTTGGTGCAGAACAAGTACCGCGTGGGTCTTGTCCGCACCGAGCGCATCGCCAAGGATCGCATGACGGTGATGGACTTGGAGACTGTCACGCCCACCCAGCTCATTAACTGCCGCCCGATCACGGCCGCCATGCGCGAGTTCTTCGCGTCGTCGCAGCTCTCGCAGTTCATGGACCAGACCAACCCGCTCTCCGAGCTGGCCCACAAGCGCCGCCTCTCGGCCATGGGTCCGGGCGGTCTTAGCCGCGAGCGCGCCTCGTTCGACGTTCGCGACGTGCACCCCTCGCACTTCGGACGCATCTGCCCCATCGCCACTCCCGAAGGTCCGAACATCGGTCTTGTGGTCCACTTGGCCGGTTTCGCCCGCGTGAACCAGTACGGCTTCCTTGAGACGCCGTACCGTGAGGTGAATCACTCCGTCCCGCTCGATGCCGACGCTTTGCAGGGGCGCATCCTCGACGAAGTGGTGAAGGACGGCCGCAAGATCGTCGCTTCCGACGGCGACGTGGTCGACACGAAAGAGATGGCCAAGAAAATCGTTTCGCAGCTGAAGGCCAACGGCGCCAAGGAAGTGAAGGTGCGCGCCTATGTCAGCGGCAAGGTGACGTATATGGATGCCGAACAGGAGCGCCGTCTGGTGATCGCGCAGGCTCAAGGCGTCGAGTCGTACTCGTCCTTTGGCGAGTTCCTCTCCACGCGCGTCTCCGCTCGCAAGGGCAGCGAGCCCACGCTCGCGCACGTGCGCGACGTGACGCACGTCGACATCTCGCCTAAGCAGATTCTCTCCATCTCCACCTCGCTCATCCCGTTCTTGGAGCACGACGACAACACCCGTGCGTCCATGGGTACGAACATGCAACGCCAGGCCGTGCCCCTCATTAAGCCTCAGGCTCCGCTGGTTGGTACTGGTGTCGAATCCATCGCCGCTCGCGCTTCGGGTCACGCCCTCCTCGCCGAAGAGGATGGTGAGGTGACCTCGGTCGACGCCGCTGAAGTGAGCGTCGTCTACCGCTCGGGCCGCAAGCAGACCTACAAGCTCTCCATCTTCCTCCGCAGTAACCAGGGCACGTGTTTCCACGTTCGCCCCACGGTGAAGCCGGGTCAGAAAGTGGTGAAGGGCGAGACGCTCGCGGATGGTGCCGCCGTGCAAGACGGCGAACTGGCGCTCGGTCAAAACCTGCTCGTGGCCTACATGTCCTGGCAGGGGTACAACTTCGAAGACGCCATCATCATCTCGAGCGACATCGTGCAAGACGGTGCCTTCGACTCTATTCACATTGAGTCCTACATCACAGACGTTCGCGAAACCAAGCTTGGACCTGAGACCGTCACGCGCGACATTCCCAACGTCGGCGAGGCCAAGCTGAAGGATCTCGATTCCGACGGCATCGTGCGCATCGGCGCCACCGTCCACGAAGGCGACATTCTCGTCGGTAAGATCACGCCCAAGGGCGAGACCGAACTGACCCCGGAAGAGCGCCTGCTCCAGGCCATTTTCGGTGACAAGGCCAAGGACGTGAAAGATAGCTCGCTCCGCCTCCCGGGTGGTGCTGGCGGTAAGGTCGTCGATGTCCACGTTTTCGATCGCGCTCAGGGCGACGAGTTGCCCACGGGCGTCATGAAGCAGATTGAGGTGTTCGTGGCTCAGACCCGCAAGGTTCAGGTCGGCGACAAGATGGCCGGCCGCCACGGCAACAAGGGTGTCGTTGCCCGCATCGTTCCCCGCGAGGACATGCCGTTCCTCGAGGATGGCACGCCGGTCGACATCATCTTGAACCCGCTCGGTGTGACCTCCCGCATGAACATTGGTCAGATCTTGGAGACTCACCTCGGTTGGGCCTGCAAGGTGCTCGGCATCAAGATTGCCACGCCGGCACTCGACGGTGTTACCCTGCCCCAGATTGAAGGCTTCCTCGAGGCCGCCAACCTGCCGAAGGACGGTAAGGTTCAGCTCTTCGACGGCCGCACGGGTGAGAAGTTCGCCCACAAGACGACCGTCGGCATGGTGTACATGATCAAGCTACTCCACCTTGTGGAGGACAAGATTCACGCCCGCTCCGTCGGACCGTACTCGCTTGTCACGCAGCAGCCGCTCGGAGGCAAGGCCCAGCACGGTGGTCAGCGCTTCGGAGAAATGGAAGTGTGGGCCCTCGAAGCGTACGGCGCCGCCTACACGCTGCAGGAAATGCTCACGATCAAGTCCGACGACGTCATCGGCCGCTCCAAGGCCTACGAGTCCATCGTGAAGGGCGAAACCATCCAGCGCCCGAGCATCCCCGAGTCGTTCAACGTTCTTGTGAAGGAGCTTCAGGCACTCGGCCTGAAGGTCGACCTGCTGAAGTTCAAAGACGAGATCCCGCCCGCCGACCGCATTGCCGCCGAGGCTGCCGTCGAATCGGTGCCCATGCAGTCCCGCGTGGATGCCGAAGAAGAGGGTGAGGAAATGGTCCCGCCGCGCGACCGCATCGCCGAGCTGGATGAAGAGGGCGAGTCGCCTGCCGAACTGAAGGCCGCCGTGGAAGAAGGTGAGACCGACGCCGTGGGCGAGAGCCAGGCCGACGAGATCGCCGATTCGGTGAGCGAGGAGGCTCAGGAAGAAGCCTAAAGCAGCATTCCATCGCTGAGAAAACAGGGGAGTCAAACTCCCCTGTTTTTGTGCCCGGACCACGCTACTGTGCCACCAGTGTCATTCAACCCATAGGAGTATTCTTATGACCAATCCGCCGAAGACGTTCTGGGAGTCTTTCGATCTCGTGCACTGGATGTGTGTCGGGGCGGTTCTCATCCTTGTCATCCTGTTTCTCATCATCTGTTTTACCCCGCCGCCGACGGCTTCCATTGGTTGACGGCCTGCCCTCCTGTCGGAGGGCTTTTTTTCTTGCCCACTTTTCTCTTTTCTATACGCCTTCATTTTCGCTCTTTGCGCACCTGTTGCTGGCGACGGGCGAGTGCGACGGCGGTCGTGGAAGTTTCTTACTTTTTTCTTCTTGACGCTCCTGTGTAGGCCAGTAGACTCTTGTCCGCCTATGGAGCGCCTTGGTCACTCGCAGCTTCCGACGGTCAGACGTTTCTGACCGCCCCTCGGAGACTGCGGGTGAGCAAGGGCCACCCGCTTTTTTTTGGCCCAAGGGCCAACAAGAAGCGGTCCAGCTCCCGGCACGGTCGTTCACACCGTCGGCACCAATGGATTTCTATAAATGTGATCAAAGACATGGACGTGCATAACGTCTTCACTGAAGACACGACCCGAGGTCGTGGGCAGGTCTTGCCTGCGCCGCGGGACGTGAACAGTACAATTAGAACAATGTTACTCAACGCATCACACGGATGCCTCGACTTCGCACTCCGACGAAGGACGTAGCCAGCTGCGAAAAGCTTCGGTCAGCCGCTAGGCAGGCGCTAACAGCCGAAGATCTCCGAATGGGGCAACCCCATGAGAGTTATGTCTCATGACCCGCGAATGCGGGAGGAATACTGGGTGAACTGAAACATCTCATTAACCCGGGAAAAGAAATCAACACCGAGATTCCCAAAGTAGTGGCGAGCGAAATGGGAACAGCCCAAACCGGTAGTTTACTACCGGGGTTGTAGGACTCCAACATGTGACTGACCTTCGTAGTCGAACGTCCCTGGAAAGGGCGGCCAGAGCGGGTGATAGCCCCGTAGACGAAACGATGTTCAGCGCTAGGAGTATCCTGAGTAAGGTCGCTCACGTGAAACGCGGCCCGAATCCGGGTGGACCACCATCCAAGGCTAAATAGGTGCGAAGTTCAATAGCGGATAGTACCGTGAGGGAAAGCACCCCGAAAGGGGGATGAAATAGTCCCTGAAATGTGATGCGTACAAAGATGTAGGAGCACCCGCAAGGGTGTGACTGCGTGCCTTTTGCATAATGAGCCAACGACTTAGCTGTCAGTGGCATGGCTAAAGCAGATTGCTAGCTGGAGCCGGAGCGAAAGCGAGTCCGAATAGGGCGCTTGTCGCTGACACTAGACCCGAAACCGGGTGAGCTATACTTGAGCAGGATGAAGTTCGCCGAAAGGCGGATGGAGGTCCGAACCGGTGGATGTCGCAAGATCCTCGGATGACTTGAGTATAGGAGTGAAAAGCTAACCGAACCCGGAGATAGCTGGTTCTCCTCGAAATGCCTTTAGGGGCAGCCTCGTGGGGCACGGTGGGGGGTAGAGCTACGGTTTGGATGCGGGGGCCTTTTAGGCCTACCAAATCCTGACAAACTCCGAATACCCACCTTTGAAGCCCACGGGAGTGAGACGGTGACAGCGAACTGCCATCGTCAATAGGGAAATAGCCCAGATCATTGGCTAAGGTCCCCAAAGTACCGCTCAGTGGTAAAGGAAGTGTAGGTGCT
>CAZYNU010000002.1:0-72807 GCA_964648045.1 uncultured Candidatus Peribacteria bacterium | reverse complement strand
GGTCGAGCAACACGGCTTTCAACGGCGCGGCGCGCTTGCCGAGCACCTGAGCGAATAGTTCCAACGTGAAGCCCGACGTGCCCGGCTCCGGTCCGTAACCGCCCAGTTCTTTTTGCAAACGGATGGCATCGAGGCGCTTCAGATAGCCAAACAGGCGCAGGTCGTTAAAGACCAATCGGCCGCCATCGCGGAACGTGAGGATGACGCGCGCATGGCGCTCCTCCTGGTTGTCGGACGCTTTGGAAAGACTGTGCCCGCCGCCGGCCTTGAGTGTGCCACGTTGAAACAAGAGTTGCCCCGTCATCTTCAGGTGGATCGCCAGCACCTCGTCGTCGTCCTCGAAACGGATGACCAGCAGTTTCGCGCGGCGGTCGACCGTCTTCACGGTGCGGCCCACGAGCCACGAGGCGAAGGCCGCGTCGCCACGGACGCTCTTCGCATGACGCACTTCGACGGCCTCCACTTTCTGGCCGGGCAAGTAGCGCATAAGACTTCGACGGACGGTTTCGACCTCGGGCAATTCGGGCATAGACAGATGATACGCCTCAGACGTGGGCCAGAAGCTGGCGGCGCACATCTTCAATCCACTGGAATGAGAGTCCCTTGGGCAGAAACGGCAACACATCGTGAGCCAGTTGCTGCAACTTCTCACGTGGCGGCAGTGTGGGCAGAGGATACGGGGCGCCGGTGATGATCTGGTGTAGATCTTGAATGGTCCAAATGGCCAGCATGGCCGAGAGAATACCGTGCAGCATGGTGCCGCCCCATGCCTCTTTTGGGGGATTAGTGAGATAGGCCAACACGTCCTCTGGCGTTTTGTAGAGCCAGAGCAGAATCACCGCCCCGCTCAAACCAGAGAACGACGCTAAGCAACGCTTACTCTCGTCGTCGGGACTGATGTAGCAGCGGTAGCCGCGCCGTAAGAGCAGCTCATTACTCAGATCGCCGGTGTCGTAACGCGTGAGCGGCTTGCCGTTAAGCGAACGGTTATGCGTGTTGCCGTCGGCCGGCGCCAATGAGAGCGCCTCCTTTTGGCAAAAAATCTGGCGGTTGAAGGCGATGCTGTAGCTCCCCGAAACCGGGCGCGTCTGGCCGTCGATCTCAAACTCCCACCACTTACGAGCCAGCAGACTGACGGTGGCCGTGCCGGGCACGGCGAATTCACGTTCCATCACCGCGAGCGATTCGTCACTCACAAAAAATACGTCGTCGTCGCAGGTCCAACCGAAGGAACGATTTCTGGCGATGTGATAGAGGAATTCGTCGCACTTCGTGGCGGCATAGAGGTTGATGAAGGGCTGCACCCTCGCACCGGAAAAATGAGCGGGGTTCAGACGGCCAGAGCAATCGAAGATGGTGATGTCGACCCGATCGCCTAGGTATTTTTTGGCAAAGTGGAACCACACCCGCCCCATTGGCGGCAGAATATTCATGGTGAAGAGCGCCATCTTCTCCGAGGGCGGCAGGGCGGGACGCGTGAGGTAATAGCGCAAACTTGGCAGACCCGTCCGCAATGCGGTCGCGAGCGAAAACTTGCGGAAGGCCGGCTCGAGGATCTGGTAGAAGGGCTTGGCGATACCCCAAGGCTACCGGCGGTCAGGCAAGGCTTCCACCCCCTCTATCTGATAGGCTGCAGGCGTGCGCAAGGCATTCTGCCCCCGTCGGCCCAACCTGCCCCACCTGCCCGTCCTCTACCCGAACTTCGGAAAAGTGGACCGCAGCGGGCGTGTGCTGTTTCTCGACAAAGCGTACGACTGCTTCAGTGAGCCATTGGTCGAGGCGGTCGACGACCCAGCCCAGGCCGACGTCATCTTGATTCCCCATCCATTCGCCTCCGTCCGTGACGACCGCGAGTACTTGGCAGAGATCTCAACACTCTCCACTCGTCATGGCAAACGCGTGATCACCGTGAATTATGGCGACGCGCCGTGTGCCGTTGATCTGCCAAACAGCGTGTCATTTGTATCGTCGGCATACCGCTACTCGCTGCGTCATAATGAGCGGCTCATGCCCGCCTATGCCGAAGATCTGCAGGGCAACGCGCCCTTCGTGCCGCGAGCCAAGGGCGAACGGCCGGTCGTCGGGTTCTGCGGTTGGTCCGATTACAAGAACCTCCAAAATACCCTCGGTACCTGGGCGGGCAACGCGCTCGTGCGCGCTCGCGCTTGGCTGGCTGGTGACGAACGCATCCTCAGTGAACGCAAAGGGCTTAGCTTCCGCCGACAAGCCCTGTCTATCCTTGCTGCTGAAGCCGGCATCAAAACCAATTTCCTTATTCGCCGTAGCTATTCCGGCCATGCCCAAACGATCAGCCTACCGCCCGAACGGGCCCGCCATGAGTACGTGGAGAACCTACGCGACTGTGATATGGCCTTGGTGGTAAAGGGCGACGGCAATTACTCGTATCGTTTCTATGAGGCGCTGAGCTTGGGGCGCATCCCCCTCTTCGTCGATACCGAGACGCCGCTGCCGCTGGAAGATGACATCAACTACGACTCGTTCCTATTAACGGTACGCCGGGCAGAACTGCCATGGATCGGCGTCGTGGCACGCGACTGGTGGCGCGGCACCACGCCGGCAGAAGTGGAGCGTCGCCAGCTGGCCGCCCGCCGGGCCTACGCCGATTACCTCCGCCCCGACCGCTTCTTTGCGCGTGCCTTCGCCGCCCTCTGACCATGCGCATTCTCTACATCTGCCACGCACGCTTTCCGAGCGAAAAGGCCTATGCCCATCAAATCGCGCAGGTCTGTACCGCACTGGTCCAAAACGGCCACGACGTGGAGCTCGTCTGCCCCGACGTGTCCGGCGTTTTGCCAGGAGGAGTTGAGCAGCACTATCGCAACGCCGGCGGCTTCCGCGTAACGAAGCTCCCCGCCTTCGATGCGCTCCAGAGCCCGCTCGTGCCCGGCCCCTTGGCCGTGCACGTCACCTGGGCCTCATACCGCCGTGCCGTGCGCCGTCACATTGAACAGCATCGACCAGAGCTGGCGTACGCCCGCAGCGCCGCCGTACTGTCGCCCGCCCTGGCTGCCGGCGTCCCGGCCGTACTGGAATTGCACACCGTCCCCGGTCGACTGAGTTGGGGCTTCCTGCCGGTGGCCTGGCGCTGCCGCGCGGTCGTAGCGCTCACCACGCCCATGCGCGATGCCCTGGTGGCTCGGGGCGTACCGGCGGAGCGTATCGTCGTTGAGCCCGATGGCGTGGATCTGCAAGCTTTTACCACTCTGCCCACCAAGGACGCTGCCAAGGCGCGCTGGCAATTGCCAAACGACCGCCCGATTATCGCCTACGTCGGCTCACTTAAGAGTGGCCACGATCTGCCTAAAGGCGTGGAAGAATGCATCGAAGCGGCCGCCCTACTCAAAAGCCGTAACGAGCGCTTCTTCCTCTGGATCGTCGGAGGACCGGCAGGCGAAGTGCAGCGGCTGCAGACGCTGGCCTCGTCGCACGGCCTCGGTGCCGAAACGATCCGATTCGAAGGACCGGTTCGCTCGGCCGACGTTCCTGCCGCCATGGCCGCGGCCGACTTGGGCGTATATCCCGCACCCAAAAGCCCGGATCCGTTTTTTTACCGCGATACCTCGCCGTTGAAATTGCTGGAATACATGGCCGCCGGCCTGCCCACCGTCAGCGCCGATCTGCCGCCGGTGCGCGACCTGCTCGGCGAAGACGACACGCGCTTCTGCGCGCCGGGAGACAGCGCCGATCTGGCCCGCGCCCTCAGTGCCGCCTTGGCGGATCCGGCGGGTTCCGCTGCCCGTGCCACCGCTGCCAGGGCACGCGTTGCGCAACTCTCGTGGCGCGAGCGCATGGCCCGCATCACGTCGCTCTGTAGCGCTTGAAGACGGCCCGTGTGGAGAGCGGCTGCGCCTGCTCTTTGGTAAATCCAAGCAAGCTGGCGTAGTGGAGAACAGCATCAGGACTCGACGATTCCACTTCTAGGAATGTCGGGATCTGCACCGGCCGACCATCGACCGAGAGGATGGTGTCGAGCTCGAACCGCGTATCACCAATGCCATGCGTGACACGGCGCTTTTCGTAGCTGCGGTACGGCGCAAAGTTCACCGCCGCCAGCAGCATGTGCATCTCCTCGAAGCGCGCCCGACCTGTGGCGCCATTGCCGTTGCCGATGGCCACCTCGTGCTCTTCGCAGATGCGCACCACGTCGCTGCTGAGCTTGCGCTTGGAGGTCAGGCGCACATCGCCCGTGGCCTCCTTGAGGCGCAGGCGGAACGACTTCTCCTGGCAGCGGATCGTCCGCTCGGGGGTGTCGTAGTAGCGCGTTTGCACTAGGCCGTCGTAGAGCTTCTCAGCCTGCAAACGTTCGAGCCCAGCCAACACGGCCTCGGTATCTACCGCCAGGAATTTCGTTTCAATCTCGAGCATAGGGGACGAGCATGAAAGCGCCTCATAGGAAGTGAGACAAGGGGGTTTAAGAGTATCGGTTTAAGGGCTGTATGGAGCCGCCTGCGAGAGTCGAACTCGCGACCCACGCATTACAAGTGCGTTGCTCTACCACTGAGCTAAGGCGGCTGGTGTCCTGATGAAGACAGAAAGATCTCTTCTGCACTGCACGAAGGTTCGCGAAACAATTGTAGCCGATCACCCGCGAAGCAACCGCACTAATCCCGTCCCCCACGCAATCAGGCCAATCCACCCAACAATGAAGGCAAGAGCCATAACCGTACGCAGGTCGGAGGTGAGCCAAGGAGCGATGAACAGCAAGGCAATCGCCAAGAACGCCACATAGGCCAACCAACGAACGGCCGCGTGGAGGGGCAGGCGCGCGGGCAGCAATCGTGTGGCATAAGCAATAAGCGCGGCCGCCAGGAGGGTATGCACCAAAGCCGACGTTTGCGCCGCCCCTACGAATCCATGGGTCGGAATCAGCCACAGATTTAATCCCACCGACACAGCTGCCGCAACCGCGAGCATCGCCACCAGCGCACGCCAACGGTGACGAGCTAATAGAAGATAGAAGGCATAAACCACGAGCCCGTTCATGAGCATGGTCACGCCTAGCCATTGCAACGCCGTGTCGGCGCCGGGGGCAAGCGGCGTGCTCAGGTAGCGCTCGGTCGTGAGCAGGCCCATGATCGGCCGTGCCCAGAGCGAACCCGTGAGTGCCACAGTGGCCGAAAGCAGCAGCACGATGAGCAGGATCTTCCCTAAGAAGTCGCGTGTGTCGGCCCCCTTGTCCACCCGGTCGCTTAAGATCGGCAGCGTGGAGTTGAGCAGGAACGTCGGGATGATGTAGGTCATATCCATTACGCGCTGCACAAAGCCGTAGGTGGCGTTCTGCAGCGCAAAGTCGGGCCGCAGCAGTGAAATGAGCGTCACGTCCGATTGGCGGTAGGCGGTGGTGCAGAGGAAAGCCAAGCCAAACGGCAGCGCCAACGTGAACAGGTGCTTGAATAGCGCCGGGTCCCACGTAAGCGAGGGCTTCAGGATGCGACGACTGCCAACAACAGAGAAGAGCAGCAGCACCGCTGCGCCAATGCCACCGGCCGCGATAAACCAGTAGAGCGTCGTGGGATCGTCACTGTCACGCGCACCTAAGAGGACAACTACGCCAATAAGCGCCACCGCCACGATGCGCTGCGTCACCTCGGCAATGAACACCCACTGCAGGCGGTAGTGCACTTGGAAGATCACCCTGAGCGTCCCCGCCAACAATGTGAATACCGGCACAAAGGCGCAGAGCGTCACGGCCAGTGGCAACGGCGTGCCGTGCCAGGCCGGGATCACCCAGGCTATGGCCACGGCCAGGACAAAGCTCACCGCCGTGATCAGGCAGCGGAGCACGATCACCGCACCCACCACTCCGCGCTTGTCGTCGGCCCGGGCCACCTCGCGCACGGCCACAGCATAGAGCCCGAAGTCGGCGATGATGCCGAAGATCTGCAGGTAGCCGTAGGCGGAGTTATAAAAGCCGGCCAGGTTTTGGCTGAGTCCCGTCGCCACCAGCTTCACAGTCACCACGCTGATGGCCGCCATCGCCAACTGGCTGGCGAGCTGCCACAGGGTGGAACTGGCGATCTGCTTGGTGGACACGGCGCCAGTGTACACAAAAAAAGGCCCTTCCCGGCGAGGCGGGAAGGGCGGAGGGGCAGGAGACAATAGGGGGATCAACGGGCCAGGGCGTCCGCGATCAGGTCGTTCATGAAGCGGACGAAGCCTTCCGCCGAGCCGCGGTTGCCGGAAATCGTCGTTTTGTCGGCGTACTGGCGGGCGGCCCAGCGAGGCTTATTCCCAGTCGTGCTGATGGAAGCGAAGACGCCCGGGTGGCTCTGGTCGTGGTAGTAGTTGTAGACGGCCGTCCCCGAGCGACCCTCCATATGCTCATCGAGCAACACGATATCGACATCCGGGTCGAGCAGCACCATCGCCCCGGCCTGCTGGTGGATCATCTGGACCGTCAGCCCGGGCCACTTGTTCAGGATAAACCCGAACATGATCAGGACGATGTTCTGGTCATCGGCGACGGCGACCTTCAGCGGACGGGACGGGGTCACCATCATCGGCACCAGCTCGCCCGAGCAGCGGACAATCGAGAAGAGCTGGGTCTCAGGGGCCGGGGGCAGCCAGCTCGGTTCCACGCAGCGCTCGGGCTGCCTGGAGAAGCGGGCGTAGGCGTTACGCTCCTCCAAGGCGCGCTGGAGGGCGTCCTGCCAGTGCCCTTCGCGGGCGTTGGTGATGGCGTCCACTATCGCGTCCAGGCGGGGCAACTCGACAGCGGCGGCCCTCGGCGTGATCTGGAACGCCGTGAACATCGGCATGTAGTTGGTCTGATAGAGGGCGTCCTCGAGACGCCAGTTCGGGTCGGTGATCATTTCTGTCTCCTGCGGGTTGAAAGGTCAGGCCACGGGGGATCCGCGGCACTTATGATATTAAACAATAATTAATTAATTAAAGCAAGGACTCCAGGCGAGATTCCCAGTCGTGCCGTTGGGGCATTTTCTTGGCTCTAAATTGCCTCTTTCGACGAGTTTTGGCCTGGGGTTGCGGGGCCGGTTGGGCCTTGGGGGCGGCAGCGAGGCGAGGCCGGCTCTGGGGAGCCCGCTTCTGCCGGACCGGGGCCGTCGGCTGTGCCGCGGCGGCGGCGCGAGACTGCTGCCGACGTATCTGTGCGGCGGGCATCGTCGAGAGACGGGCGCGCAGCGAGTCGAGCGAGACAGTGGAAGCGCGGAACGGCGCGAGCAGCTTGCTGGCCGAACGCGCGTCCGAGACGACGACCGACTTCAGCTTGCCGGCCTGCGACAGGTGCGTGAGCAGCGACAGGAAGTCGCCGTCGCCCGAGAGCAGGATGGCCTGGTCGAATTGGTTCCACTCGGTCATTGCCTTCAGCACCAGGTCGGTGTCGACATTGCCCTTGATGACGGTCTTGCCGCCGACGGTGTGCTTGACGGTGGGCTTGAAGACCAGCTCGTAGCCGGCCATCTTGAGCGAGGCGTAGAGCGGCTCCTGGCCCTCAAGGAAGCCGATGAAGAGGAAGGCCTTGGTGACGCGCTGCTCGGTGCGCAGGTATTCCCGCAACTGAGCCCAGTTGAGGAGCCAGCCGGCGGCGCGGGTGCCGCGGTGGATGTTCTGCGCGTCGATGAAGGCGTAATTGCCCCTGGCCACGGACGTGGTGCGGACGAGTTTTTGGGGGGAAACGTGGCGGCGCGAACGATGGTGTGCGGGGAGTATCGGGTTCATGGGAAAGCTTGGATGTTGGTATCGAAAAACGTAGGGGTTGTTTCGATCTCAAAAAGTAACGTGTTCTCGATCTGGCTTTAGACCTCGACGACGATGGGGATAACCATCGGCTCGCGATCCAGCTTACGGTCGAAGTAACGGTAGAGGGCGCCGGTAACGGCTCGCTTCAGCTCCTTACGGTCCTTACTGCCGCGGTTCAGTTCGTCCTCGTAGGCCTTCTTGGCCGTCTGGATAATCTCGCGGGTGATGTCCTGCTGCTCACTGCCGTAGAGAAGGCCGCGTGAGAGAACGTCGGGGTCGCCCACCAGGCGCATGCTCTCGGCGTAGGCCTTGAGCACCAGCACCACGGCGCCGGCGTTGCTCATCACTTTGCGGTCGGTAAGCGTGCGCTCGCCTTCGCCGCCGCTCTTGCCGTCGACGATCACGTCTTTGAAGGCCAGCTTTTGCTTGCTCTTGCGGGCGCTGCCGTCGGCGTCGAACTCCAGAATCTCGCCGTTGGCGAGCAGGTGGACTTGGTTCTCCTGGTAGCCGATGGCGCGGGCGATGTCGGCGTGGGCCGACGTCATCATGGGCTCGCCGTGCTCGGGGATGATGTGCTTGGCACGCACAAGCTGGTGCATGAGCATCAAGTCGCCGGCGTAGCCGTGGCCCGTCACGTGCAGCGCCAGTTCGGTGTTGCGCAGAACGCGCGCGCCTTTCTCGTGCAGGTTATTCACCACCTTGGCAACCGCGCGCTCATTACCGACGATCGTCGACGAGCTGAGAATGACGGTATCACCCTTCTGCACGGCGATATGACGATGGGTGCCCAGTCCCATGCGGGCAAGGCCGGCGTTTTCCTGACCTTGAGCACCGGTTGTAATAATGATCACCTCGTTGGCCGGGATTTTATCCATGCCCGGACCAGCCTTGCGGACCATGCCGCGGGGAGCCTTGAGGTAGCCAAGATTCATCGCGATCTCGATGTTCTCCTCCATGCTGCGACCAGAGAGGTAAATCTTGCGATTCATCTCCTTCGCCACATCGATGATCTGCTGCACGCGGGTAATGAGCGACGAGAAGGTCGAGATGATCACGCGGCCCTTGGCCTGCACGATGGAATCGCGCAACGACGCCGCGATCTCGCGCTCACTCGGCGAATAGCCGGGCTTCTGCGCGTTTGTGGAGTCGGCAATGATGGCGAGAACACCCTGCTTACCCATGGCCGCAAAGCGCTGAAAATCCATGGGCGGCTCGTAGAGCGGCTGGAGATCAATCTTAAAGTCGCCGGTATGAAGGATGGTGCCGTACGGCGTGTGGAAGGCGATGGCCACGCAATCCGGAATGGAGTGCGTCACGCGCACAAACTCCACTTCCACTTTGCCGACGCGAATGCGGTCGCCGTCTTTGACGGTATTCATGCGAACCTTGCTGGTCATATGCTCCTCGTCGAGCTTCTTTTTCATCATCGCCAGGGTCAACTTGGTGCCGTAGCACTGCGGATAGTGCAGAATCGGCAGGATGTGCTGCGCGGCGCCTACGTGGTCGAAGTGCGCGTGCGTGAAGAAGACGCCCTTAATGCGATTCTCGCGCCCCTTCAGACAGGAGACATCGGGAATGAGATAATCGATGCCGAGCATGTCTTCATCGGGGAACTGCACGCCGATGTCGACGATGTAGATGTCGCCATCTACCTCGATGACGCAGCAGTTGCGACCCACCTGCTCGAAACCTCCAAGCGGGTAGAAACGCAGCGGCACCTTGCGGCCATCGGGCGTGGGGGCGCCCTGCACCACCGGCTGGACGGCTTGCTGCTGGCCGGGACCGCGACCGCGTTGTTGGTGCGACTGGCGGCCTTGTTGATTGCGACCTTGGCCGTTGCGGCCCTGACCTTGCTGCTGACGTCCGCCAAACCCCTGCCCCTGCGGGCGCTGGGCCGGCTGAGATGGAGGCGACACCGGCCCAACGGGCTCGGGCGTAAAGGGCGCGTCGGGCGCGCCGAAGGTTGCGAGAGGCTGTTCCTCTCCGGGGGCAGCGTTGAATTTGCGCTGCATCCACTCTTTCACCGTTTTCATGAACGTGTTTGGGATGAATACGACGTAGTAAGAAGAACGTCGTGATAGGTTCACTGTACTCCTGCCTGTCAAATTTGGGAAGGTTTATTTGTCGTGACATTGTTTTATTGGCTTAAATTAAACAAAAAATTCGTTTGTTTTTTTGTATACTAGGTCAAAATACCATTCGGAGGTTCATGAAAAATGCCGACATGATGCTGCGGACAAGCGCGCGGAGCGGGGTCTGATCGTATTGATGTTGTGCAGCGCTCCATAGTAGCCTGACTCACCGTATGGACGTGATCGTACGCACCGGCCAGACCCGGGCGCACTCCGGAAGCCTGATTGTCCCGCATGCGCTGGAAAGCGCCGGCGGCGAACGCATCGTTTTTCTTTTGGAAGCACATGGCGATGCCGAGAGCGCTCGCGCGATGGAGCACAGCTGCCTGGAGACAATCCACAGCGCTTTGGTGGCAACCGAAGGCGATGCCGCCACGCGTCTCGACGGCGCCCTAAAGGAACTCAACGGCTTACTGAAAGGATTGCTCGTCGGCGCGCGCTTGCACGACGTGCACTTGCTGCTCGCCATTTGCGAGGAGGACGGCACCCTGCACGTCTCGCATGCCGGCCGCAGCGAGGGCTACCTCGTTCGCAAGGGTTCGGCCAGCCAAGTCACCGAATACACGGGCGGCAAGCCCACGCCTGCCTTCGTTCATATCGCCAGTGGCAACCTGGAGCCTAAGGACGTCGTCATTCTGTCGACACAGCGCCTGCTGCGCACGCTCACGCCCGCGCAGCTTGGCAAAGTTGCCGCTCGCGGCGGCCAGACGGCACTCACGGCCCTAACGGGCACGCTGGAAGGCGAAGGTGAAGGTGCCGCCCTGGCACTCATCGAGATCGACACCCGCGGTGGAGACGACGATCTGCCCGCTGTCCGCCCGGTTCGCCGGGGCAAGGCTGCTGCCGGTCGCGGGGCAGAGGTGGCAGGTGCGGCAGCGGCCTGGCTCAAAGAGACGACGGCTGGCCTGTCGCTGCCTCAGATCGACGTTTCCGTGCGCGTGCGCCGTTTGCGCGGCATGTTCGACCAACTCCTGGCCGATCTCTCGCACCCCACGCGCAAGAAGCGCGCTCACTTGCTGTTGCTCGCCGGCGCGTTGGCCGCCCTTGTCGCCATTTGGGCGGTGGTTCACCTCTTTACACTCAGCGCCCTCAGCAAGACAGAAGGCGACCTGCAACAACTCGTCACGCAGATTAATGAGAGCATCAAGACGGCAGAGAACCGCCGCCTTATCGGCAAGGTCGATGACGCCAACGACATCCTTCGGCAGGCCGAAGAGCGCGCCAATCAAATCATCGTGAACAAGAGCGGGCTCTACCGCGCTGAGGCCCTAAACCTGTTGCAAACCATCCAAAGCAAGCGCGAAGAACTGAATAACATCATTCGCATCCCCTCGCCGCGGGTGGCCGCCAACGTCGCCGCCAAAAACGGTTCGGTTTCACTCAATGGCTTGGTGGGTGTGGATGACGGTGAGTTCTTCGCGTATGACAGTCGGGATGTGTACCGCATTTTGCTTAATTCCGTCGATAATCCGTCACCGCTCGGCACGGGTGGCAGCATCGTCGACGCCGTCGCCTTCCCGCGCTACGACGCCGTCGCCTTCCTAACGACGGACAACTCCGTGGTCGAATTGGTCGCCGGCGAGGCCACCACCATGAAGACCGAAGATCCCAATGGCTGGGTGAGCGGCGAGGACATCAAGAGCTACCAGCGCAACCTGTACATTCTCTCTTCCACCAATCGGAAGATCGAGAAGTATGAGCGTTTGACGAACCGCTACGCCGCCCCCGTGCAGTACAACGTGAACGGTGACCTAACCGACGCCATCGACATGACGATCGACGGCAATATCTACGTACTCAAGCGCGGCGGCACGGTGCTCAAGTACTACCGCGGTGAGGTGCAGCCCTTCAAGATTTTGCGACTGCCGAAAGACTCTATGCTCGACGTGACGAAGGTGGTGAAGCAGGGCAACTTCTACTTCCTCGACCCCGTCGGCAAGCGAGTCCTGGTCACCACCGATGGCGGCGCCAACGGCGAATCGCTCTACGTGAAGCAGTATGTGCTAGAAGGCGAGCAGGTCGGCACGCTGAAGGATCTGTACGTGGACCCAGAAGACAGCCACCTCTACGTGATGGACGACCAGCGAATCTACATCATCGACCTGACGGCGCGCTGAGCCCAACAGGCGTATGATGCGCTTCCATGCCCCGCGTCCTCGTATTCGGCACCTTCGACCTGCTCCACCCAGGGCACCGTTTTGTGCTGACTGAAGCACAGAAGCGAGGTGATCTGCACGTGGTCGTGGCGCGCGACGCCACGGTAGCTCGCATGAAAAATTTGACCCCACATCACTCCGAGGCGGAGCGAGCGGCCATGATTAAAGCCGCTTTTCCAGAGGCACAGGTTCGCCTAGGTTCCGGTGACGGCGATTTCCTAGCACCCGTGCGCGACGTGCAACCCGATCTGATTGTGCTGGGATACGATCAAGGCCTGCCGCCCGGCGTGACGGAGACTGATTTTCCGTGCCAGGTCGAGCGGTTGCCGGCTTTTGAGCCAGACAAATGGAAGTCGAGCCTGCTCCGGCTTAAGCCGCGTTGACGGGCGGCACCACGTGCTCGGGGCGGTTAGAGCGGCTGATGAGTTCGTGCACAGCCTGCTCCTTGGCGAACTGAGCACGGGAGAAACCATCCAAGAGCCATTCGGGACGTGACAAATACCAACGTACCGTCTTCTCCAGGCTCTCCTCGAAATGCATCGGATACGAGAAGCCCATCTGGGCCAGCTTGGTGCCGTCGAGCGCATAGCGCAGGTCGTGACCGGGGCGGCTGCCGTGGAAGTCGATCATCTCATAGTTCAAGTCCTTACCGACCACCTTGGCGATCATCTGGGCCAAGGTGAGGTTGTCGACTTCGCACTCACCGACGATGTTGAACTTGTCGCCCGAGGCGATCTTACCGGCGTCAAACTGCTCGATGAGGAAGAGCATGGCGGCGGCCACGTTGCGGGCATGGATGTAGAAGCGCGTGCCAGCCTTGGTCTTGGACGGGTCAGCGTGAATGAACAGGCGCTCGCCGCGAAGAGCCGCGTTGATAACCTTGGGGATAAACTTCTCCGGGTGCTGGCGCTCACCGAACACGTTCATGGTGTGCGTGATCACCACCGGCAGTCCGTAGGTGTTGTGGTATGAGTACGCCAACTCCTCACCACCGGCCTTGGTAGCCGCGTAGGGATTGCTGGAGCAGTAACGATCCCACTCTTTGTACGCCACGCCCTCGGGGGCCGGGCCGAAGACCTCGTCGGTGGAAAAGTAGAGGAACATGTTGAAGTCCTTGAGCGTGCGGGCGTAATCGAGAATGTTGCAGGTGGCAACCACGTTATCGAGAACGAACTCCATTGGCGCTTCAATGGAACGGTCGACGTGCGTGCTGGCGGCGAGATGCAGAATGTAATTCACCGGACCGATGCGATTGGCCACGTAGGGATTCACGGGGGCGCGCAGATCGTGGTGGACGAACTCGACGCGGTGGGCGTACTTCTCGGACCAACCCTCAATGTCGCTCAAACGATGGAGAGTGGAGGCACTGTCGATCTTGCTCAGGCCCACAATCTTCCAGTCGGTCTTCTTCAAGATGCCCTCGGCCACATGATGGCCGATGAATCCGTCGATGCCGGTTAGGAGGACGCGCTTCATGGGTAAGGAGGAGAAGTTGGAGAAAAAAGACGTATATCTTTAACATTTCCTGACGATCTAGGCAAATCAGGAGCATCGCCTGATGGACCGATTTATGGTAGAGTAACGGGAAACCCACACCCATGTTCCAACACCCTCTCGTTCGCCAGATTCTCGGGGCCTGCGCCGGTTCGGCCATCGCCGCCGTGCTCTACCTGGGTTATACCAGTGCATCACACGCCGTCGGCGGCGATTTGGCTCACATGGCCACAGCCGCGCTGCTGGGCGGACAAGAAACAGGGCGCGAGGTAGCGCGCGTCGTTGAGTCGGCCTCTGAACCCGCTCCCCTGCCCGAACTGGGTGTACCATTGCGCGAACGAGCCATGCCCACGCCTCCGCCCCCTCAACCCGAACGACTAACGCCAGAAACGATCATCGACGCCGAACCCACCCCGACGGAATCGGCCGTACACACTCCACCCATCGCCGTCGAAGACGCCGATCGAACCCCTCCCGCTGCAATTATCCGACCGGCCGCCCCTCAAGAGCCGCTGGCCGCCATGACCAAAGCCGCCGCCCTGCCCAACTCCGGTGCCGCCGATTGGCTGGTACTCCTGGTATCCGCCGGGGCCGCCGCTGGCTGGCATCGCCAGCGATTAACGGCATTGGCGACGCGCGTACGGTCGGCGCTACAGTGAACGCGTGAGCCTTGTTGTCGCACCATTGCTGCTCGCTGCCGCACTGGCACTGCTCTTTGGCATCGCCTGGTTCGATATGCGTCATGGGCGCATTCACGACGGCGCAGTGGTGGCCCTTGCCCTCACGGCAACGACGTTTCGCGTGCATGATGCATCGATGACACTAAGCGGCGCCATCGCGGGAGGCATCATCTTCGGCACGCTCTGGCTGCTTGGCCGCGGACGATGGTTGGGCGCGGGCGACATCGGCCTTGGCAGTGCCGTCGGCCTGCTCTGCGGCACAACGGCGGCAACGGTGTTCGCGGCGGCTTGTGCGTTCACCCTCGGTGCGCTGATCGCCATGACCGGCCTGGCTACAGGACGATTGCAACGCGGCGATCACCTGCCCTTCGCCCCATTTCTCACTGCCGGAACAGTGGTCAGCCTGGCGAGTTGGACGACGGTTGCGGCCTGGCTCGCGATACGCGGTTGGTAAACACGCAAAAGAAACCCCGTTCTTTTGAAACGGGGTGATTTCTTCGTTGGTTCGATAAGGTGACTTCTTGTCACTCAGCAGAGGCTGGCGCCCCTCCGCTCATTTCTAGGCTCCGAGAAACCCAGGAATGAGCGGAGAAGAGTCGACGGAATGAACCAACGCCTGAATAATACTATGTATTTTAAATTTGTCAACTTCTAGGGGAATAGCTGGAATTGGTCTAGAATCAGCCAAATGAAGGTTTTCGGCAATCGTCGGGCCCGCTTCGACTACGAGATCACCGAGACGGTGGAGGCCGGTCTGCGCCTGACGGGTCCAGAAGTGAAATCGTGTCGACTCGGCCAGGTGCAATTTGCCGGCGCCTACGTCACCTTTACACGCGGCGAGGCGTCCATCGCGCACTTGATGATAGGCCCTTACCAATTTGCCAAGAACGACGACTACGAGCCCAAGCGCCAACGTCTCCTTCTCCTCCATAAGCAAGAGTCCGAACGTTTACAGTCACTTGCCTCCGAAAAAGGCGTGACGATCGTCCCTATCGAGCTGCGCGCCGGGAAGTACATCAAGCTCGTGCTCGGCGTGGGACGCGGCCGCAAGAAGGCCGACCGCCGCGAGGTGATCAAGAAGCGCGACCAGGACCGGGCGCTGCGCAGCGGACGGATGGAATAATTAGATCATCGATCGATGCCGCCGGATATCGACGCGTCCGCTGGTGGCACTAATGATGAAATCGAGGATCACGGCGATGGGGCGATAAGCATGATTCACGCCAACGGCCTTATACGCGCGCATAAGCACGTCGTGTGCTTCTTTTAAGGCACGGGACGTTTGCTCCATCTCGTCGGCCTGCTCGGTCGGAATGTCTTCCTCGAGGGGAAGGATCGACAAACGTGACAGATGGTCAGCCTTCAAAGCTTCCGGTTCCATCGGACGCTTACCCTCTTCCTCCAACAGGAAGCTCAACATCTTTTGGGCACACACGAGGATGTGATACTCGGGAATCACAAGCCGTTGAAGAATTTTTGCATCGCGCTCGGCGCTGGCCGGCTGGACCAAGAGGGGCACAAGGCAATCGGCGAGCGACGCAGTGGTGAAGGCGTCGATGCCGCGGTCATCTTGCGGCGATTGATCGAGGATGGCCACCTTGGGCAGATCGCCTGCGCGCACATCCCAGTCCACGAGTCGCTTCACGAGGACATCTTTCGACAACTCATGCATGAGTCGCATGTGGGTGCGCCTGCCGTAGAGCCCCTTCAATTGACCATGATCCAGGGCCGAATACTGCGCTGCCTGCTGGCGTCGAAACACCTCTTCAGCAATTGCCGCCTCCAGCGTGTCACTCACAATCGGAGTCGGCATAACATCGGCCATGGCATCGATCGATTCCTCAAGAATAGACTCCCGCAGTCTCGGCGTGAGAGTCGCCTCGCTATCGAGCGCCAACCCGTGCGCCTGATCGAGATACGTCCACATGTTCTGTCGCCACTTTTCTTGAGAAACGTGGATCGCGCCTCGATCGAGATGCGCCAAAAACGAGAGCGGATCTTTCTGCAACCATTCTTCGACGCGAGGCAGCGCCGACGCGGCTAAGTCATGCGGCGTGCCACCGGCGAGAACTTGGAGCAGATTGCGATCGAATCGGCTGTATAGCGGGAGTGCAAAGCCGGTTTGATCCGCGGCCAGGTGACGCATTTGCCCTTGGCCGTAGAGAGGACTGCGCACGTCGATCGTGAGCAATTCACCGTCATTCAAGCAACGCGCAAAATCCCGACGCAATTGTGCGGCCATTTGACGGATGCCCATCTGACGCAGGTGCACGGTATGCAACGACCAACGCGCCAATTCAAAGGCGACATAGCTAAGAACCTGGCGTTCGGCATCATCGAAACGGTAATTTTTTAGGCGCGGGTCACCCTTGAGCGCCTCGGCCAGTTGGTACTTCGTCCAGGCAACGTAGTCTCCCGTTGTGATCTTGGGATCCTCCGGCAACTTGGATGTGGTCCAGGGATACGACGGCTGCCACGTACTGACCAATTGCGCATCAAAGGCACTGTGGTCGAGCGATGCCAAGGATTGAGGGATGGAGAGCGACATGGCCGACGACTCTAGGGAAAAGCCCGATGCCCAGCAATGCCACCCGCCGCCGACCTGCTATCCTCTCGGCCGTGTCGCTGCTGCCACCACAAATTCGCCGGACCATCGAGGAGCTCCAGAAACTGCCGGGCATCGGCCCCAAGTCGGCCGAACGCCTCACCTTCTTCCTGCTGCGCAGCTCACGAGCCTCGCCCGAGGCGCTGGGCCAAGCCTTACTCGAACTCAAGCGCTCGCTCGCCTACTGCGCCGAATGCCAAATGGTCGCCGTCGAACGTCTCTGTCCCATTTGCCAAGACGCCACCCGCGACCCGACGACAGTGTTGGTGGTAGAAGAGCCGCTGGAAGTGGTGGCCTTCGAACGGTCGGGATACCAGGGCCGGTACCACGTGCTCCACGGGGTCTTGTCGCCCATCGACGGCATGGGACCGGAACAGCTGCGCATCCGCGAATTGATCGACCGCGTAGCGGCGGGTGGCTTGAAAGAAGTCATCATTGCCACCGACCCCGATATTGAGGGTGAAGCGACCGCCAGTTACTTGCGCGAGCGTTTAACGGAGAAAGGACCAAAAATCACGCGCTTGGCGCATGGCCTGCCGATGGGCGCGGATATCGAATTTGTCGATCAAGGAACACTGCGCGAAGCCCTCAACGGACGCCGGATACTAGACTGAGAAAAACCCCTCAGCCAACAGAAGTACTGCAAGCGCAAGGGTCGGAATCGTGTTTTTCTGATACACTAGAGAGAAACCAACACCAAATTCATGACTGCCACCAAGCATTGCCTCGTAGGCGCTCTACTCGCCCTCGCCGTTCCTCTTCTGGCCAGTGCCGCGCCGGCGCCTGTCACGGGCGTTCACGCCGAGCGCCGCGGTGCCGAGGTGGTAGTCTCGTGGGACGCCACTAGCTCGGACGTCGCGTCCTACCGGGTGTATTGGAGCCGACAATCCATTTTGGACAATGATGGCGACTACGACGACAGCGAGCAGACAGACGGTCCCGTGACCACCCTGACACTCAAGAAGATGGCGGACGGCCCGGTC
Organism: uncultured Candidatus Peribacteria bacterium; assembly: GCA_964648045.1. Classification (GTDB taxonomy): domain Bacteria; phylum Patescibacteriota; class Gracilibacteria; order Peribacterales; family Peribacteraceae; genus JAGOUB01. The sequence goes on along the minus strand of CAZYNU010000002.1, from coordinate 55,038 downwards.
TTCGTGGCGGTCATCGCGGTAGATAGCAACGGCGAAGAAAGTGCGGCGTTCGTAGAAGAAGCCGAGGCGACAACGGCCGATAATCGTCCAGTGCTACAAGTGACCCGCGTGGTCGCAGCGGGGGCTAATCAGATCCGCCTGACGTTTGACCACGCGGTCGTCCTGGCGTTGGCAGACATTCGCCAGGCTGTTCGCGTCGAAGACGCCAACGGTACATCCGTGGCCGTTGTTTCACTCTCACTCGATGAAGACACAATTCTACTCACCACAGCCGAACAACGCGCCGGAAAGTATCGCGTCACTCTGGCCCAAGAGGCGTTCCTCGGCCTGCCGAGTGACGAAGGCGGCCCGCTGGCCGTATTCACACAAGACTCCGTCCATCCCTTCACCAGCCTGGCGGTGTCGGCACCCACGTCGTCGTCTTCGATGGCAACACGATCTTCAACTCGGTCGTCCCTAACGACCGCCGCTTCCTCGACCATATCCACCGCCACAACATCCTCGGCAGAGAGCGACTCAAGCGCGCCGCCCATCTTGGCCCCCACGCGCTCTTCCAGCAGCGCGGCAGCAAGTGCATCGTCGGTTGGGCCGGCGGTGACAGTCACGCTGAAAGATCTGCCGCGCACCGACGGCTTCCACGACATCGAGATTGGCTGGACGATCACCCCCGGCGCCGAAGTATCGGAATTGTCACTTGCCCAGTCTGTTGATGGCGGCCGCACCTTTGGCGCATGGCAACCCGTACCGCCGGGCCTTGGCTTGGTACGTGTCAACCGCATCCCCGCCGGCACGTTCGCCGTGCTCTTGGCCGCGTTTGCGCCGGATGGCTCCACGTATGAACCCGCCCTGCAGACGATCACCCTTTCTGGCCGCGTTGTCTCGGGCGGCATGCGGCCGCCCGTCGCCTCGACCACGAACGGCAACACGCCACTCGCATCCTCGGGCCCAGCCTCGATTGCCTTCGTGATCGCACTGGTGGCGGGCGGCCTGGCCGGTGCCGCGCGACTTCGCCGGGTTCCAGCCGCGCGCTGAACCAACCATTCGGCAGGAGGACGCCAACAGACAGATCTTCATGAAAAAAAGTACCGGCAATTTTCCGTGCGAAAGGCAGCGTATGAACATGACCGATCGCCGACAGTTGCAGCGCCTCCTTGCGACCATCACCGCCTTTTCTGCCGTGACTGCGGCTTGCTTGTATTGGGATACCTCACGACTCGCCGACGGCAGCGTGCGTCTTGATGTGCTCGATGTTGGCCAAGGTGACAGCCTGCTGCTCACGACGCCAATGGGCCTGCGCATCGTGATCGACGGCGGCATGGACGGCCGCGCGCTGCGATCACTGGGAGCGCGGTTGCCCACCACAGACCAGCGCGTCGACATGATTGTCCTCACCCATCCTCACCGCGACCACCTTGTGGCCCTGCCAGCCATCGTGCGTCGCGGGGGTGTTCGCTGGGCACTCCTGGGCGGCACGCCATCCGACACACCCGAATATACCGCGTTTCTCGAAGCCATCGCGGCCGCGGGCACAACCATTCTGGCCGCCGACCCAGCCACAACCATCGACCTGGGAAATAACCTGGCCCTCGACGTGCTCTGGCCACCGTCCGAAAGTTATGGACAGCCCTGGAAAGGCGACGTGAATGATGCCTCGGTCACGCTCGCACTACGGTGGCATGGCCGCTGTTTGGCGCTACTCACCGGCGATCTGGAAGCCGTGGGCGAGGCTGCCATTCTCCGCAGTGGTGCCAACATTCGCTGCGACCTGCTGAAGATTGGCCATCACGGCAGTAAGACATCAACCACAGTGGATTGGCTGTTGGCAGTGCGTCCGCGCCTAGCGGCCGTTTCGGCTGGCGTCGGCAATAGCTACGGCCACCCCAGCCCCGAAATGCTGGCTCGGCTGGAAACCGCGGCAATCGCCGTCCGTCGGACCGACCAGGAGGGGACTCTGTCGTTTCGATGGGAAACGGTACCATAGCTCCGCTACACTCGGTCGCCATGCACGTCATCCTGACGGTCGCCGGCAAATCGGAGCGGTTCTGGCCGCTTAGAGATAAAGCGCTCGTCTCCATTTGTGGCACCACGCCAATGGAGCACCAACTCGCCGTGCTCAAGCGCGCCGGCCTGAAAGACGTGACGGTGGTGGCTAGTGCCGCCAACGAGGCCGATGTCCGCCGGCTACTCCCGGATCGTCCGGTGGTGGTACAGGCCGACGACGGCCGGCTCGGCACGCGTGGGGCCTTGCTCGCGGCCCTGCCCCAAGTAACAGACGACTGGGTACTCGTCGTGGCCGGCACCGACCTGGTGGACGCCGGCGCCTACGCTGCCGTGCTCGAGGCCGCGGCCAAGCCCGGTACCGACGGCGTCTTTTTGGCCAAGCGCATGTCGACGTACTTCCCTGGCGGGTACCTAACCGTCGATGGCGAGCGCATCGTCGGCATTGTGGAGAAACCCAAACCAGGAGAGGAGCCCAGCGACCTGGTGAACATCGTCATCCATGCCCACAAGCGCGAGGCCCTGCTGAAGGCTCTGCAAGCCGTGCCCGACTCGGCCGGCGACGGCTATTCCGAAGTGGAGAAGCGGCTGATGGCGGAGGGGCACTACGTGATGGCCCCTTATGAGGGTGAGTGGTACGCCTTCAAGTACGCTTGGGATCCCATCAAGGCCCTGCCGCTCTTCCTGCGCGTTATCGGCGAGCAGACAATCCACCCCTCCGCCAAGATCCACCCAACCGCCGTCATCGAGGGCCCGGTGCTCATCGAGGAGGGCGTGACGGTGATGGCCGGCGCGATCATCTCCGGACCGGCCTACGTCGGCGCCCGCACGACCATCGGTTACGGCGCCATCATCCGCGGCGGCAGCCTGGGCCGCGACTGCGTCATCGGCTCGGGCAGCGAAGTGAAAGGCTCCGTCTTAGCGCCGCACGTCTGGACGCACGGCTCGTACGTGGGTGACAGCGTGCTGGCCGAGAACGTCTCACTCGGCAACGGCTGCAACTTGGGCAATCTCCGCCTCGACGAAGCTGAGGTACTGTCGACAGTGCGTGGAAATAAATTACCAACGGGGCTGCGCAAGTTTGGTGCCGCCATCGGTGAAGGTTGCCGACTGGGCTTTGGCGTGGGCACGTCGCCAGGAGTGAAGGTTGGACGCGACTCTTTCGTGGGCAGCCACACACTCCTCACCAAAGACGTTCCGGACCGCACCTTCGCCCATGTCCAAAATGGCACCTTGGAGCTGCGCGAGAACCGCACGACAGCGCCGCATCCGGCCGACAGCGCGCGCCAGAAATGGAAAGAGGAGTTCACAAAATAATCGCACATCGGGTGGAGAGGTGTGGAAAGCGCCTCGAGACGTTCCCCGCACTCTCTGCCAAGTTACCCACATGGTTCTTCATAATTGGCTTACATAAGCCATATTCAAGAAGTTGGCTTCTCTTGGCCATCGGCAACGTCTGCTCCACAAGTTTTCCACATCGCCACCCCACCTGATCAACCGTCTGCCAGAATGATCAATCAGAATTCTGGCGAGAAAACACCCTTTGTACAACCGTCCTGTCACACTTCTCCACAGATTGATCGTCGTTTCGGTGCCCGACGGAAGGGTGTATGAAGATGACTAATTCAATATATGCTATTATTACTTCCTTTCTTATACACATGAAGTTCCTGTGCCAAACTCCGGCAATACTCCAGGCACTCCAGGTCGTCACGCGGGCGATCGGTGCCCAACAGGCGCTCCCTATTCTTGGGAACGTTCTTTTAAAAGTGGAAGGAGGCCGGTGCACATTGAGCGCCACCGATCTTGAGTTGTCGATTGTGAGTTCCATCGATGCGCAGGTTGAAGCGGAGGGGTCACTGACAGTGCCTGCGAAAGCGCTGTTAAACTTTGTTCAGTACAACAATGACGCAGAAGTGTTATTTGAAACGAAGGACGGTACGCAGTTGAAGTGTTCGTCGGCCAAGGCCAAGGCCAATTTGGCTGGTGAGGCGGCTGCCGACTATCCCGCCATTCCCACTATCGAACGACAGAGTGCCTTAGTGGTGGATAGCGCTTTGCTGCTCGACGCACTGCATTTGGTGACGTTTTCTTGCGCTCGCACGGCACTTCGTCCGGTCTTGTCGGGCGTGTCTGTTCGCTGTGAGAGTGGTGAACTGATTCTGGCGGCCACCGATAGTTATCGCCTCTCGGAAATTCGCCTGCCGCTTCCGGGCGACGCGGCGTCGATTGCCTGCATTATTCCGGTGAAAGTGCTCGACGAACTCCGCTCGGTGCTCGCAGGCAAAAAGGCGGGTAAGGGTGAATCGTCGCCGACCGTCGAGATTGTACTTAGTTCACAGCAGGTGGAATTCAACGTGGGATCCACGCGTCTTCTCTCTCGTCTCATCGAGGGGAAGTTCCCCGACTACAAGCAAATTATCCCCAAGGAGACGCCGGCGCTCATGCAGTTTCCAACCGGCGAACTGATGACGGCCGCGCGCCGTTTGCACTACTTCGCCAAGGAGGCAAATAACAACCTGACGATCCGCTCGCAGGGTGGCAAGGTTTCGGTAACCACGCCGCAGACCGCTTTCGGCCGCGACGAGGCGGAGGTAAACGCCCAGGTGTCGGGCACCGACACGCGCATCGCTCTCTCTTCCGCCTATCTGCTCGACTTCCTCTCGCACGTTGGCGGCGACACGGTGGAGATGAAAGTGAGCGACGGGATGCACCCCGCGGTCTTTGCTATCAGCGGTGTGCCGCGCTTTTTGCACCTGATCATGCCGTTGCGTTTACCCGAGAAATGAACGATACTACAGTTGTACCTTCCCCGTGATCGGGGAGGGCGAAATCCCGTGTTCGGCGAATGAAACCATCGCTCCTCATCGGAACCAGCACCCACCAGGAATTATCTGGTCTGCTGGATAAGCACCGGCACCTCACAGTGTCGGGGGCCGGCAATGAGACGGCAAAGGCGATGCTGGTGGCCCACCTGCGTTCGTTCGGTGCGACGGCGTCACTGCTCGTGGCTCAAGACGACACGCAAGTGGAGGCGCTCGCGCATTGGCTGCGCTTCTTCGGCGAAACCGTTGCCGTGTTGCCGGCCGATCCCGACGGTGAGGGGGGCGTGCTGTTATCGCCGGCGCTGCTTCAGGGTTTTTTGCAGTTCATGGAAGGCGACCGTGCGGTGTTCCTTGCTTCCCGCGCCGCCTACGACGCCGAATTACCCCTCTATGCCGAACTGGTCGAGCGTCGGCTGACGCTGAAGCCGGGCGCCGAGATTGCTTTTACTCGCTTCGTCGAAGATCTCCTCGAGCGCGGCTATAGCCATGGCTCCGACCAATATCTGGCGCCGGGTGAGTATCGCCGCCTGGGCGATACCCTCGATATTTTCCCCATCCAATCGCCGCATTCGTATCGGGTTGAGTTCCACTTCGACACAGTCGAAAAGATCGTTGCCGTGGATGCCGCCAATCTCTCCAAAACCTCGCCGCACGAAGGCCCCCTCCACCTACTCCCGCTTTCGTTTGCGCGTACGGCCCCGCTTGCGCAACAACTGCCCGAGAAATCGTTGCTCATTCTGGACGACCAAGACGACGCCGAAGCTCCACTCCATCGCCGGACGTTGCGCTTCACGTCCTTCCCTGAGGGGCGCGAGCAACACGCGCACCTACGCTACCTCTCGATCCTCAAGTTCTATACCCTCACCGACTTCCTCAACGACCTGAAGGACAAGCTCCATCAAAAATGGAACCTGGTGATTGTCAGTCGTCGCAGCGACGAGTTGAAGAATATCTTCCGCGAGGAGTCGATCCCGTTCGAGGCGCCCGAGAATCAACGCCTGGGCGCGGTGACTGTGCTTGCCTCGGGCGAGGAAGATCTACTTCCTCATTCCATCCAAAACCCAGATCTGCAGTGCGCACTGCTCACGGACCGCGAGATTTTCTCGCTGAAAAAACAAGGTCGTGAGCGCAGCGTTCAGAAGCTGGCTCTCGACTTCATCACCTCGCTCTCCGCCGGCGATTACGTGGTTCACATGGAGCATGGCATCGGCCGCTTTGAAGGCATGACGCAGAAAGTCATCGATGGCGCAACGCGTGAATACCTAGAACTGTCCTACGCCGAGGGTGACAAGCTCTTCATTCCCGTCGACCAGGCCGACAAATTGAGCAAGTACGTGCATGAAGAAGGCGACGAGCCCGTGCTCACGCGTTTGGGTACGGCCGAATGGAAGAAGATCACCGAGAAGTTGAAGGCTGAAACAAAAGAAGTGGCTAAAGAACTGCTTAACCTCTACGCCAAGCGCGCAGCCGCCAAGGGCTTCGCCTTTACTCGTGACCAATCCGCCGAGGAAAAATTTGCCGCCGGCTTCCCCTACGAACTCACGCCCGGCCAGCGAAAGGCCATCGAGGACATTGAACGCGATATGGAGGACGGCCATCCGATGGATCGCCTCGTCTGCGGTGATGTGGGTTTCGGTAAGACCGAAGTCGCAATCCGCGCCGCCTTCAAGGCCGTCCGCGGCGGCAAGCAGGTGGCCGTGATTGCCCCCATCACCATCCTGGTCGATCAGCACTACAAGAACTTTCAGGAGCGCATGAAGGAATTCCCGATTCGCATCGAGATGCTCAGTCGCTTCCGCTCGCAGAAGGAGCAGACGGCCGTGCTGGAAAAGCTGCGGAAGGGCGATGTCGACATTGTCGTGGGCACGCACCGCTTACTCCAAGACGACGTCCAGTTCTTCAATTTGGGGCTGCTCGTCATCGACGAAGAGCAGCGCTTCGGTGTGAAGCAGAAGGAGAAATTTAAAGAGATGCGCGCGTCGGTCGACATCCTCACAATGACGGCCACGCCGATCCCGCGCACGCTCAACTTGGGTCTGCATAAGCTGCGCGACATCACCACCATTACCACGCCGCCGCCCGGCCGTCTGCCGATCATTACCGAGGTGCGCAAGTATAGCGATGCGCTCGTGCGTGACGCGCTGCAAAAAGAACTAAAGCGCGGCGGACAGGCATTCGTACTTCATAACCGCGTCGAAACGATCGACGCCTTCGCGAAAAAATTGCAAGAAATGGTGCCCGAGGCCAAGGTGGTCGTTGGCCATGGTCAGCTGAAACCAGAAGTCCTCGAGGAACGCATCTTGGGCTTCAAAGAGGGTAAATTTACGGTGCTCGTCAGTTCGACCATTATCGAGAACGGTATTGACCTCCCCCGTGCCAACACGCTGATTGTGAACGAAGCGGAGAAATTCGGCCTGGCCCAGCTCTACCAGCTGCGCGGGCGCGTGGGCCGCGGCAAGGTGCAGGCCTTCGCCTATCTGCTCTACCACAGCCAGCGCCTCAAGGACGACGCCAAGAAGCGCCTGCGCGCCATCGTTGAGGCCTGCGAACTCGGCTCGGGCTTCCAGGTGGCCATGCGCGACCTGGAGATTCGCGGCGCCGGCGAAATCCTGGGCGTCAGCCAGGCCGGTACCATGAATTCCGTCGGCGTGAGTCACTATCTGCGCATTCTCAAAAACGCCGTTGCCGAGTTGAAGGCCGGTGCCACCGAAGTGCGCGAAGAGGTTGAGACCGAGATCCTGCTGCCGGTGGAGGCCTTGATTCCAACGTTCTACGTGCCAGATTCCGGCGAGAAAATCGCGGTCTATCAGAAGCTTGCCTCGGCCGAGGACGAGGCCATTCTCAAAGAGTTCCACACCGACCTTGAGGACGAGTACGGCGATCCGCCCAAGCAGGTGGAGGCTCTGTTCTCCATTTTGCGTCTAAAGTTAGCCTGCCGTCGTGCCGGCGTGACGCGCGTGAAGTCGGAGGAACTGTCGGCTAAGAAGCGCGAGCTGACGCTCACCCTTGCTCCGCACCTCACGGCCCAGGAAATCATGCAGCTCGTCATGAAGCACCCCGAGTGGAAGATCCGCGGCAACCAGCTCTGCATCGACGAATCCAAGCTTCAGGGTATGGCCGTGAAGGGCGATTGGCTGGGCCTGCTGGCGGAGCACGTGAAGCTGCTCCACAAGGCGCCCAAAAAGAAAGCCAAGGAGGCGGACGAGGCCAAGGCCTGAGCGCTACCATTGGCGTATGGCTCCACCCGAACGCGACGACGATCCCGCTGCCGATCTTTTGCCCGACGACGCGCGTTTGCCATGGGAAGCGATCAATGCCGCCATCGAGCTGGATAACCTCCGCCTTAAGCGTCAGGAGACCTTCGCGAAAGTCTCCGCGCTCGCCAAGCGCCTGCGCCGTGAATTGAACGACGTGCTCTCCACCGTGCTCCTTTGGGAGAGTCTTGATGCCGTCATGCCCGATCGTCGTGAGCGTGTGCAGACCACCGATCAACTAGCTGCCGAGATCGAAGCGATCAGCGCCCGCCTTGAGGCCGTGGTCTCGGCCCCGCACGACGCCGATATTCACGAAGTGAACGCCCTGCGCGAGTATGCCGTCCAACTCTCGAAGCGAGCCTCGGCTCGGGATGCCGAATGGCGCCGACCTCGCTATTTGGCGGCCTAAATCAGTACGATTCCCACTTGGAGTCGTGAGGCTTACCAGTAGAATAACGCCATCTCAATCGCCATGTTGTCAAACAACGGGCGCCTGAGGCGTTCGTTGGCAACACGGCTTTCTACAAACCTGGAGGTCTGTCATGACGGCGTCGTTTCCTCGTCACTTGCTGACGAACATGTTCTTTTACGCATTGCATGTGGCGGCGGTGCTCACGCTGTTCCTCATCGTTCCCACGCTGGAGGTCATCGTCGTTGGGGGCATCTTGTACCTTGTTCGGATGTTCGCGATCACGGCGGGGTACCACCGGTATCTCGCCCACCGCAGCTTCCGTACCTCGCGCCTCTTTCAGTTCATCCTGTCGTTCGTCGGTTGCATGGCGGTGCAGAAGGGGCCGCTCTGGTGGGCCAGGACTCACCGCCTGCACCACATCCACAGTGACACCGAGCAAGATCCACACTCCCCCATCACCCACAGTTGGTTCTACGCCCACATCGGCTGGATCTCGGCCGGCGATACGAAGGAAATGAGTGAGCCGCCCAAAGACTTGGAGAAATTCTGGGAACTGCGGCTACTCGATCGGTTCCACGCCGCGCCCGGCATTTTGCTCGGCTTCTTCTGTTGGTGGTTCTGGGGCTTGCCGGGACTGGCGTGGGGCTTCGTCGTTTCCACCGTGGTGCTCTACCACGCGACCTTCACGGTGAATTCAGTCTGTCACCTCTGGGGCTCTCGCCCCTTCCAAACCAAGGACCACAGTCGGAATAACTGGCTGATGGCCATCCTGACGATGGGTGAGGGATGGCATAACAACCACCATTACGAGCCGTCGTGCACCCGCCAGGGACGGCTCTGGTGGCAGGTGGACTTCACCTACTACATCCTCCTCCTCTTGGCCGCTCTGGGCATTGTCTGGGACATTCGTGAGCCTCGGAAAAAGGAGCCGACACCCTTGTAGGCAGCCTGTTCACCAACAGCAACCATTCGCCACCCCTTCTCACTGAAGGGGTGGTTTTTCTAGACGCATGCACGCTGTCTATCAACCGGTAAGAACTGCCCAACTCTGGCGTCTTCGGTGGTGCGGGGGCAGGCGCGAGATTGGTTCTGCGACGCCTGCCCCCATCTTTTTCCTCTCATCGCCCCCATGGAACACCTGCTCTGGTACATCCTCATCGGCCTGGTTGCTGGCTGGCTGACAGGCTTACTCGTAAAAGGCGAAGGATATGGCCTTCTTGGAGACATTGTCCTAGGGATCATTGGCGCCGTGGTCGGCGGCTGGGTCTTCGACCTGCTCGGCATCACGGCCTACGGCACGCTCGGCACCATCGTGATGGCCGTCGTCGGCGCTGTTCTGTTCGTGGGACTTGTCCGCCTGGTACGTCGGACGTAAGGGGCACAAGGCCTCATCCATGCCAAATGAGGCGCAGGTTTTGCTGGTGCCGGGGAGAGGGGTCGAACCTCCAAGGGATAAATCCCACCAGCTCCTAAGGCTGGCGCGTCTGCCATTCCGCCACCCCGGCACATGGTCAGTATAGGGTGCGAGGCTGCCGCCGGGCCACAGCAGCCTTGTCTTTGGCCAACGTGTCCTTTTCGGTCGTCGTTTGGGCATGGCCAGTCACCGAGAAGCTGTTGGCGCGCGTCGCGGCGCGGTTCATCGTGTCTTCACGGTGGGCCGCGGCTGCGTCGTCACTTTGGCGCTTGGCACGAGCGGTAACGTCGGTGCGGTTCTTATAGAGTTGATCGGCGGCGGCCCGCTCACGAACCAGGCCGGCTTCCAAGGCTTGGTTCTGTTGCTTCTCTTCAATGGCCATCGTCTCCAGGTTGCGTTCCCGCTCCTGCTCCACCATTTGCACCCGCCGACGTTGGTCGGGCGTGAGGCGGTCGCGCGTGGAAAGTGGGCCTTGTACGCCGGTGATCTGTGACACTTGCCGCTGTGCCCATTGGTCGAGTTCAAGACGGCGCTTGCGGAACTGGGCCTGCAATTCCTTGCGGCGACTCTCACCGCGACGTTCGATCTCACGCAGGGCGCTCTCGTGCTGAATGGTGCTACTGACGTTGGCCGCATGTTCGCGATGCTCTGCGTCTTTGTTGGTTAGTTCCTCCTCACGCTCCGCCGCCAGGCGCGCAGCCTTGAGGCGTTTTTGCGCGGCGATCCGGTGGACTGCGTCCATGTAGGCCTGGCGCTTCTCACGTTCGGCTTGAGCCTGAGCTTTGAGTTGCAGCTCGTGCTCCAGGGCCTGTTGCTTGCGTAATCGCTCCGCCGCCAGCGCGCGCTTCTGTTCCTTCTGCTCGGCCCGCCAGGCCGCCGCAGCCTCCCGTTTGCGCTCAATCAATTGCAGTTCTTGTTGCAGTTGGGCTTCCTCTTGTTTTACCACCGCCTCCAACGTCTCCGCACGGGCAGCCTGGCGCTGCTCCTCGGCACGCACGTCCTCTTGGCGGCGCTCCACTAACGCGGCCACGTCGGCCATGCGCTGCTCCTTCTCGGCCTGGGGGTCGTTGTGCGTGGGCATCTCTTTAGATTATTATACCATAAAAGAGACTTTTTAGCACTTCTGACGGATTGGCTCAAAACATCATTTTCTCTCTATGACCTTAATGCTGAGCTCGTCGAGCTGCTTCTGTTGCACGAACGACGGCGCATTCATCATCACGTCCTGAGCGCGGCCGTTTTTGGGGAAGGCATAGATGTCGCGGATACTTGGGCATTCCCAAAGCACCATCATTAGGCGGTCTATGCCGGGAGCGCAGCCGCCGTGCGGGGGTGCGCCGAACTTAAAGGCAGAGATCATGCCGCCGAATTTTTGGTCGACGTCCTCTTTGGTGTAGCCAGCGATTTCGAAGGCCTTATACATGATGTCGGGGCGGTGATTGCGGATGGCGCCCGAGGTGAGCTCGAAGCCGTTGCAGACGATGTCGTACTGGTAGGCGAGGATCTCAAGCGGATCTTTGGTGAGCAGCGCCTCCATGCCGCCTTGAGGCATGGAGAACGGGTTGTGCGAGAAGTCGACCTTGCCCTCGTCGTTATGCTCGTACATCGGGAAGTCGGTGATCCAGACCCAGGCGGCCTTCTGGGGATCCTGCAGGCCGAGGATCTTGGCGCAGGCGATGCGCACCTGGCCGAGCGCCTTGCAGGCGCCCTTCCACGAGTCGGCGGCGAAGAAGACGGCATCACCTTTCTTGGCGCCGACGTGCTCGAGGAGCTTCTTCGTCAGGTCGTCGCCCAGGAACTTCACGATCGGGGAAGAGATTTCGTCCTTCACCAGGATGTACGCCAAGCCCTTAGCACCGGCGTCTTTGGCCACCTGCGTCAACTCGTCGATCTGGCCGCGCGTGAAGTCGGCGGCCCCTTCCACCTTGAGCGCGTGCACCACGCCCTTGGCCTCCACGGCCTGGGCGAACACCGAGAAACCACAGTCTTTCACCAGCTCCGTCACGGGCTGGATCTCCAGGCTGTAGCGCAGGTCGGGCTTGTCGACGCCGAAGCGGTTCATGGCCTCCTTCCAAGGGATGCGCGGGAAGGGTTGGCCTGGGTTGATCAGCTTCTTATCGGAGAACTTATCCGTTAGTTCGACGAATAAAGGCTCGACGGTGTTCCACACATCCTCCTGTGTGACGAAACTCATCTCCAGGTCGAGCTGGTAGAACTCGCCGGGATGGCGGTCGGCGCGCGGGTCCTCGTCGCGGAAGCACGGGGCGATCTGGAAGTAGCGGTCGAGGCCGGCGACCATGAGCAGCTGTTTGAACTGCTGCGGGGCCTGCGGCAGGGCGTAGAACTGGCCCGGGTGAATGCGGCTGGGAACCAGGTAGTCGCGCGCGCCTTCGGGGCTACTGTTGGCCAGGATCGGCGTGGTCACCTCGGTAAACTTGAGGCGGTGCATGTACTCGCGGATGTGCGTGATCAGGCGGTCGCGGTTGACCATAATCTCCTGCATGCGCGGGCGGCGCAGGTCGAGGTAGCGGTACTTCAAGCGCACCTCCTCGTTTACCTCCTTCTCCTGGTCGATCTCGAAGGGGGGCGTCTGGGCCTCGCTCAGCACCTCGATCTTCTTCGCCTTCACCTCAATGGCTCCCGTCGGCTGCTCGGCGCGCACGGCGCTGTCGGCGCGCTTCACCACCTCGCCGTCGATCTTGAGCACCCACTCGCTGCGTACCTTCTCGGCCGCGGCGAACATGTCCTGATCTTCAGGATTGATCACGATCTGGGTGATGCCGTAGTGGTCACGCACATCCAGGAAGATGAGTCCGCCATGGTCGCGGCGGCGATTGACCCACCCGCACAGCGTGACGGTCTGGGAAACATGCTCGGGGCGGAGTTCTCCGCAGGTGTGGGTGCGTAACATGGGGGGAGTATAGGGGTTTCCCGGGGCAGAGTCAGTCTCGTGAGTATTTGACAATATGTAAAACTTGAATATAAATAGCATTTGGTTCGTTCCATCACTGAGGATCTGGCAGTAAGGAGAAGGGTATGGCGGGCATCGTCCCCACCCTGCAGTCGTTCGCACTGCGCGTCGAAAGTGACCTCGAGGTCGTCCTGGCCGCTATCTTGAAGGCCTACGAGGCCGATTACTTGCCGAGCGAAGAGCGCGGACTGAGCGAGTTCGCGTACGTGTTCCTGGTCACCGCGAGCGAGCGCCGCCTCACCGGCGCGGACAGCGACCGCCTGCATGAGTGGCTCGGCTGCCACGGCGCCGACGCCTGCGCTGCCATCAGCGTCACGACCCACTTCGGCGATCTCCCGCTCGGCGGCGGACGCATCTTGGGCGAGGTCGCGATCCGGATGGGCGAAGGCGATCGCCTTTCGCACCTGGTCATCCGAGGCGTCCGTAAGGCCGAGACCTTGTCCCTGCGCATCCGCATCCGCTTTCCCCAGAAACACGCCGGAAACGGCCGCCACCTCCGCTTCCTGCTGGAGGACTGGGGCGGCCACGATCCGTTCAAGCTCAAGCGCGGCAAGCGCAAGCAGGAGCTGCTCCCGCCGACGGACATTCTCAAGCTCGAGCGTCCGGTGCTGATCGTGGCCGGAACCGATGAGATGGCCGGCTGATCCAGCCGAGCCCGAAACCACACCGCGGGAGGCCATGCGCCTCCCGCTCTTTTTTAGTGCGTACAAAAGCCCCGCTCTCCGAATCTCGGAGGCGGGGCGGGTGTCGCAGTGGTTACTTCATGGAAATCACTTCAGGAGGTCGAAGGCACCTCCCTTGAACATCACCGTGACGGTGCTCTTCTTCTCTTCGGTCTTCACGTCCGTTTTCACGGTCACCTTGTCGGTGATGGGGAGCTTCGCGCCGTCGCGGGCGATACCCTCCACGAACGCGGCCAAGCTCTTCTCGTCGTGCTTGCCGGCCGATTCGGCGGCGTAGATGACCGTGCCGCCGACCTGGGTGGAGAAGCTGAGCTTGTTGAGGACGCCGGTGGTCGGGGTCTTGCTGTACCCGAGGGTGATCCGCTTCTCGGTCTTGGTCTCGCTCTTCGCGACGTCGCTCTTGCCGGTGAGGGTGTAGCCCTCGGCGGTGGAGAGCGTCTCCAGGTGCTTGGTGATCTTGGCGATGTCGGCGATGGCGGGTTCGGCGTCCCAGGTGACGTCCAGGATGCGGTTGCCGCCGACGTCGGACACCCAGACGATCTTGAGGACGGCGGGGCTGGTCTGGACGGCGGGCTGGACGGCCTGGGTGCTGGGGGCGGCCACGATCAGGGCCGCGAGGAGCAGGATGGAACGGAGCATGCGAAACCTCCTTGGGGATGCGGTCCTCCGGGGAAATTCCCCGGCGAGACATCTGGCCGCCCCGTGTGGGCGGCGAGATCCGGCTGTTGCCGGCGGCGGTATCGCGCACTGCGCACGCACGCATGCGCACCGTGCGATACCGTCTTACAACCACTGCGATGGTTCGAAAGAATCAGGACGTGTCCGTCCTATGCAAACTATGAAATACTAATTATATATTGTCAATAAACGGTTCCTCTCACTTCTTCCCGAACAATTTGCCCAATTCCTCCTTAAACTCCTCCACGTCCTTGAACTCGCGGTGCACCGAGGCGAAGCGGATGTAGGCGACCTGGTCGAGCTTCTTGAGCTCCTTCATGACGTCGTTGCCGATGGTGGGGCTCTCCACCTCGCCGCCCTCGCCGCGCCACTTTTCCTCCAGCTTACTCACCACCCGATCGACTTGTTCTTGGCTGATGGGTCGCTTCGTGCAGGCCAGCCAAATGCCGCGCTGGAGTTTCTCGCGTGAGAACGGTTCGCGCGTGCCGTCGCGCTTTACGACGATAATGGAGGCAGCCTCCTGGCGCTCGAAGGTGGTGAAGCGATGTTCGCACTTTGTGCACTCGCGGCGGCGGCGCACGGCCTTCCCTTCCTCGGTGAGGCGAGAGTCGACCACACCGGTATCTTCGTTGCCACACTGGGGACACTTCATCGGCGCTGAGTGTAGCAGGCGCTAATTTGATTCATAAGAAATATTATTGACTTATGTCAAATACACTGCTAGGCTCTGCGCGGTGTCTTCAAAACAACGTTTCTGCCTCAAGCAGTGGAGTGATGCTCATGAACCGTGCCTTTGTTCTGGACCGCCTGCGTGCCACGGCTCGCAAGCCGGAGGGCAACGAGGTGAACATGCCTGAGTTCCTACACCTGCTCAAAAGCGAGTTGCCCCGGCTGCAACTGATCGAGCGAGCTCAACAAGAGTTCGCGGCCATGAAGTCAATCACGGCTGATATGGAGTCGGGCACGATCCCCACCACGATCGACATCATCGCGCGGTTGCAGACCCGCTGCCTCCTCCTGGTCGCCATCGGTTACGCCTGCATTTGGTGTCTTAAGGAGAACGGTAATCACGAGGGTCTCACCCTCGTAGAGATGGACTGGGTCGTCAAACAGGCCCTGGGGCCGGTCATTACAGTTGATACACCCTGACCGGTCAGACGTGCCACCTACAGGCCGACGAGAGTCGGCCTGTTTTTATGATGCCTCACCCACTGATCGCCCCCTGCCGCCGCACTTCCCCGCCCTTCGTCAGGTCCATCACCGTCGAGGGTGGCACGGGCGGGAGCGTCCCGCCGTCGA
The DNA here is from genome assembly GCA_964648045.1 of uncultured Candidatus Peribacteria bacterium. Classification (GTDB taxonomy): domain Bacteria; phylum Patescibacteriota; class Gracilibacteria; order Peribacterales; family Peribacteraceae; genus JAGOUB01. The sequence continues at coordinate 39,504 of CAZYNU010000002.1, read as the reverse complement.
TGACCAGGTCGGGTCCGTCTTTCGGCCAGGTGCGCTGCAGGTCTGCGACTGAGTAGGGGTTTGGTTCGCCGTGGCGGTTGGCCGAGGTGGTGCTGATGGGCGTGCCGTAGGCGGCGGCCAAGGCTAGGGCGAACGGATGACTGCTTACGCGCACGCCGAGCGTGGTGCCGCCCTCGGGCGACGGCAGCAGGCGCGCGGGCGCGTCGGCGCGGAGCGGCAGGATGAGCGTGAGCGGGCCGGGCAAGTGCGCGGCCGCCAGGCGCTCGGCCTCGTCGGTCCAGGTCACCCAGGCCTTGGCCGCTTCGGCCGTGGCGAAGAGCCCGCTCACCGGCTGGCCGCGCGGGCGCTCCTTGAGTACAAACAGTCGCTCCACGGCGGTAGCGTTCGTCAGGTCGGCGCAGAGCCCGTAACACGTCTCGGTGGGATGGGCGATGACGCCGCCCGCCTTCAGGAACGTGACGGCGGTGAGGACGGCGGCAGGATCGGACTGGGAGAGGATGCGCACAACCGGAGGATAGGCCCGGGCAGCACGCAAAAAAAGGCCCACTGCACGGATGCAGCGGGCGGAGTCTGTGGGTCGTCAGGTGTCACTGGGCAGTGACAAATGGTTCAGTTGCTGCGGACGCCGCAGTGGTAGCAGCCGGTCTCGCCGCCGCAGTAGGGGCACGAGCGCTTCGGTTTCGGCGGGGCGACGTAGACGGGGTTCGCCTGCTCGCGCAGGAGACGGGCCACTTCATGGGCGCGGTAGCCCACGCAGTGGGTGCAGGTCTTGAGCGAGGTGCCGCAGCGGGGGCAGCTGAACTGGGTCTGGGACACGTTTCACCAATTCCTCTTCGTCGAACCAAATCGATCTGGACGTCCGGTCGAGCCGGACACGGTTTTCCTGACGACGTTGTCAGAGGGCGATGGCGGAGTGTCTTCCTCGGCCAATAAACAAAATATACTATAAAAATTTTTTGTCAAATATCATTTCCATCTTCTCTCTCCATTAAGCGGTCGGCTCGGCGTGTTGTCTAAGTAGGTCGTCAATCTTGGCCTCCAAAATAGGCGACATCGTCACGGTCAGCGGCACGTCGATGAGCTGCTCGCCGATCTTGAGGCGCACACGCTCGGGGCCCGGGAAGGTCTCGAAGAGTTTCTTTAAATCCAGCAGCAATTGCTTCGGAGCGCGGGCAGGCAGCGCCACGGTGTTGATGCTCACGCTCGGTGCGGGGTCCGCAGCGGGAGCGGCCATCGCCATGCCCAGCGCGCGCAGCGGCTCGTCGGTGGGCATGCCCTTGGCGATCCACACCGCCAGCGGGCCGGACAGATCGGACGAGGGGCCGGCTTCAGGCATCGCTGCCGTCTCGCCTGCCACCACGTTGCCGTCGTCATCCATCACCTCGGTATCTTCCTCGTCATCCACCACGGCCGCGCGCACGGGCTGCACGCCGCGCTTCGCCTCCTCCTCGTCCCAGAAACCGTCGGCCTTGGCGCGTTCGATCATGGTGGTGAGCGACGCGCGCTTGATGGCATCGACGATTACCTGGTACTGGCCGGCGCGGGCCTCGAGCGTGCCGCCCACTACCAGTACGGTGTCGGGCTTGCCGAGTTGGTCTTGCAGCTCGCCGTAGGCCTTGGGGAAGAGTGTTACCTCAATCTTACCGGTGGGATCCTCGAGCGTGAGGATGCCCATAGTATCGCCCTTTTTGGTGCGGATCGGTTTGAAGCCTTCCTCAATGCCGGCGACCGTCACCTTCTTGCCAATGTCCTTCGATTCCAGTGAGCCGATGAGGCGCGCCTTCTTGGCGATGTATTTCTTCATGCCGGCCAGTGGATGGCTCGAGACGTAGAGCCCGAGCGTCTCCTTTTCCCAGATCAGCTTCTGCTGCGGCGAGGCTGGCGGCGTGAACGGCAGGTCGATGGTTGCTTCCTCCACCAGGCCTGCGGCACCAAACAAATCGGCCTGGCCGCCGCTGGCGCCAGCGTCCTTGGCGTAGCTAGTGATCTTGTCGTAGTGCGTGATCACAGCGGCACGCTCGGCAAAGCGGTCGATGGCTCCGCTCTTGGCCAGGGCTTCGAGCAGCTTCTTATTGAATACCTTGGCCGGCACGCGGCGGGCCAGGTTCTCCAGGCTGGTATAGGGGCCGTTTTGGTCGCGCTCGGCGATAATGAGATCTACAGAGCTTTCGCCGATGCCCTTCACGGCACTTAATCCGAAGCGGATGCCATAACGTCCCTCGCTGCCTTCGCGGTCGGCGGGGAGGATGACCGTGAACTGCTTGCGTGATTCGTTGATGTCCGGCGGCAGCACGTCGATGCCCATCGAGCGACACTCCTCAATCTCAATCATCACGCGGTCGGTGTCTTGGCTGTCGCTGCTGAGCAGGGCCGCCATGAATTCGGCGGTGTAGTTGGCCTTTAGATAGGCGGTCTCGTACGCGATACGTGCGTAGCAGGCGGCGTGCGATTTGTTGAAGCCGTAGCCGGCGAACGGCTCGATGAGAGCGAAGATCTTCTCGGCCACCTCCTTCTTGCGGCCGGTCTCCACGGCGCCGTTTACGAACTTTTCCTTTTGCTCTGCGAGCAGCTTGGGAATCTTCTTGGCCACGGCCTTGATGAGCAGGTAACCGGCGCCAAGCGAGAACCCGGCGAACTCCTGAGCCACGCGCTGCACCTGCTCCTGGTACACCATGATGCCGTACGTTTCCTTTAAGAACGGCTCTAGCTCTGGCACTTCGTACGTCACCGACTTGGGATCGTTCTTGCCCTTAATGTACGTCGGGATCGAGTCCATTGGACCCGGTCGGTACAGGGCGCACATGGCCATGATGTCCTCGAAACGCGTCGGCTTGAGCTGTTTTAAGTAGCGGCGCATGCCCGCGGATTCCAACTGGAATACGCCGGTGGTGTTGCCCGATTTGAGTAGATTGAACGCCGCCTTGTCGTCGGTGGGGATCGTCTCGATGTTCACCGTCTCACCGCGCGTGCGCTCGATAATCTTGAGCGCCGTCTGGATGACCGTGAGGTTCATCAAGCCGAGGAAGTCCATCTTCAGCAGGCCAAGTGATTCCAGCGGCTTAGCCGAGTACTGTGTGATGATGGTGTTGTCGTCCTTGGGCGCCTTCTGAACGGCGGTGTATTCGATAGCCGGCTTGGGCGTGATGATGACGCCGCAGGCGTGCACCGAGATGTGGCGGGCCTTACCCTCCAGCTTCAGCGCGATGTCGATGATCTTCTTATAGGCGTCGTTGCTCTCGTATGCAGCCTTCAGCTCCGATGTGGCAAGCGCTTGGTCAAGCGTGGTGCCCGGCTTCTCCGGCACCATCTTGGCCAGCGCGTTCATCTCCAAGAATGAGATGCCGAAGGCGCGACCCACATCCTTCACGGCGGCGCGGGCGGCGAGCGTTCCGAAGGTGCAGATCTGCACCACGCGGTCGCGGCCGTACTTCTCGCGCACGTACTCCAGCACCTCGTCGCGGCGGTCGTCGGCAAAGTCCATGTCGATATCGGGCATGGAGATGCGCTCCGGGTTGAGGAATCGCTCGAAGAGCAATCCCTGCGGCATGGGGTCGAAGTTGGTAATGCCGAGGCAGTAACTCACCATCGAGCCGGCGGCCGAGCCGCGCCCCGGGCCCACCATGATGCCGCGGCGACGGGCTTCGTTCACGAAGTCGGCGACAATGAGGAAGTAGCCGGCGAACTTCACCTGGCGGATCACCGATAGCTCGTAGTCCAGGCGCTGCTCTAATTCGGGTGTGCTAACGGGGTAGCGACGCTTGAAGCCTTCTCGGGCCAGGCGCTCCATCTCCTCGTCCTCGGTGCGGTCGCCCTCCACCGGGCCGTGCGGAATCTGGTTCTTGCCGAACTCGAAGTCGACGGTGCAGCGGTCGGCGATGACGCGTGTGTTCTCGAGCGCCTCGGGCACATGCGCGAAGGCCTTCTCCATCTCCTCGAACGGGCGCATCGAGTAGTCGCTGTCGCGCATGGAGAAACGACCGGGGTCTTCCACCAGCGCACTCTTCTGGATGCACAGCAGCACGTCGTGCGCCTCGGCGTCGGTCGTTTCGCAGTAGTAGCTGCCGCAGGTGGCCACGAGTGGCACGCCGAACTCCTTGCCGAAGCGAATGAGCTGCTGATTGGCCTCGGCTTGGCCGTTGAGACCGGGCAAATCTTGGAGTTCGTAGTAGACGTTGCCGTGGCCGAAGTAGTTCCAAAGCTCTTCCGTCAGCTGCTTCACGCGCTCGCCGTCTTCGAGCAGCGCCGCCTGCGGAATAAGTCCCGAGAGCTGGCCGGTCAGGCAGATAAGTCCCTTGCCGTACTTCTTCAGCAGCTCGGCGTCGACACGCGGCTTGTAGTACATGCCCTCCACCGCGGCCAACGTGCAGAGTTCGAGCAGGTTCTGGTAGCCCTCCTGCGTTTCAGCTAATAGCACGAGCGGGGCGCTGCGCGTATCGGTGCCACTCTCTTTGTCGAAGCGCGTGCGCGCCGCCTGGAATACCTCCACGCCTAAGATGGGCTTGAGTCCGGCCTTCTTGGCATCTTGGTAAAACTCCACCAGGCCGTAGGTGTAGCCCTTGTCGGCGATGCCCACCGCCGTCTGTCCTAGCGCCTTGGCGCGGGCAACTACCTCTTCGGGCGCGGGCAGGGCCTCGAGCAGCGAGTAGGTCGTGTGGCAGTGCAGGTGGACGAAGTCCTCTGGCTTCATGGGGGTCCTGGCGTAGCCCGTCCTCGAAGCGGGACGGAGCCGGATGCATGCATCATACTGGTTGCCGCGTTTTTGGGCGAGAAGATCGGCCTCTTACGGCGTCTCGCAGGCCGGCACGTTGATGGCCACGCCCGCCGCATCGGCACACTTTTGCGCCCGCGACTCGCCGTTGGCGCAATCGTCCTCCAAGTAGGTGCCGTCGGCGTAGGCAAAGCACTCGTCGGTATTGGCCATGCTCCAGATGCGTTCCAGATCGGTCTGGCAGGGGTCGGTGGCGCAGCTGTGGTGGAGGAGGTCCGCGAATCGACGCACGAACCGACGTATGCCCTCCTTGGCCGAGGCTAAGGTGCTCAATTCCGCTACCGCTTCACGCAGCGGCATGAGCATGCGTTGCAGAGCGTTCGACGTTTCGGTGAGTGGGGCAAAACGCGCCTGACCGGTCGCAAAATTGGCCGCTGCCTGGCGGAAGTAGGAGCGATTGTTCTGATTCAAGATGAAATCGATGGGGTCCACGTAGACCTGGTCGCCGCCAGCTTGATCGCGGGGCTCTGCTCCCGCCGAGCCGAACGGGCGACTGGCACCCACCCGAATGCTCCAATTCATGAAGGCACGAGTGAGACGCAGGTCGTCGGGTTGCAGATTGAACGGACCGCGCCGGATGACGGCGGCCGGTGGCGACACGGGCGGAAGCAGGCAGACCGCCGCCAATTCGCCGTCGTCCACAGTGCAGTCGGCGTCGAGTGTGCACGAGACGGATGGGTCGTTCAGGCAGGTGCCGCGCTGATACACGCAGGCGACGTCGTCGCAGTCGCTGTCGGTACGGCAGGTCTGCGCCCCATTATCGTTGCAATGGCCGAATTCCGACGCACAGCCAATCAGTGCGGGCGCGCGATCGGGCGCGGGGTCGGCACCGGCTTCTTGGCGCAGGCGCTCCACGGCTGCACGCAACTCCGTGAGTGCTGTTTTTTCGTCGGCCACGATCGCCGCGTCGGGCATGATGGTTTCGTCGCAGCCGTAACCGCCTTCTGTCGGGTAGCCGTAATCGGAATGGTACGGGCAGACGCGGGGATCTTCGCCGGGGAACGACGTGACGCCGCAGGCCTGCTCGCAATCGGCTTCGGTGCTCCAGAAGGTGCCCGGGTTACACTCGGCTTCGTCGAGGGATTCACACGACAGACCGTCATCACCCGTGCGGCAGCAAAAGCCGGGTGCAGGTGGGTCGAAGGCAAAGACGCGTCCCCAGTCGGGGTCGGCATACCAGGGGTCGGTGGCACCCGCCGCCAGGTGTCGATCGCGGTCGAAGAGAAAGATCAGTAGTTCTTGCAGTTGGAAGACGGTGGCCGTGTTAGGCGAGGGCGAGACGGCCAGGCTGAGCTGCTCGTTGAGTCGTGTCCGTACTTGCTCGATCTTGCACGAGAGTAAGATGGCGTCGTAGCGCAGGCAGGCCGAACGACTGGTGAGGTCTTGCATGGCGACTGTGATACGCCGCGATGTATCCATGCCCGAGATCACAGCCGCGCCAGCGTTTTCCACAAGTACCCGCCAATAGAGGGACGGATCGCCCGTGCCGGCTCCGCTCTCGGCGATGTAATTTAGCCCGCGGTCGGCGCGTTCTAAGACTTGCTGCACGTAGGGCGACAGGGCGGGGGCGTCTTGCAGTTGGTCGCACAGGGGCGATTGCTGGGCATGTGCCGACGTGGCTAGGAGCAGTGCCAGTAGAGCGGGGCCGATGAGGACGAAGCGGCGAGGCATCACAGTGGCGTTGAGCGAGAGCTGGTCTCTGTTCGGCCGGAGCCGACGAGCGGTTGGCTTGGGGAGAGCGGGCACAGTTCCGGCGTGAAGTCGACGGCCGCCAAATCTTGTAAGAGGACGATGCTCGTCTCGACCGATTCGGCTAATCCCTCCACTGGGGCTTGCAGGGCTTCTAAAAAGATGCGGTCACCAAGGCGCGTACCGGTCGGGAGGCCGGTGCGTATGAACGCCTGCTGAGCGGCCGTCAGCTCGGCGCGCTGTTGGTCCAGGTTCGCCTGCTGGTTGAAACCTTCGGCTAACGGCAGGGAGACGCGTCGGAGGGGGTCGACCGCGCAGACGGTGGGCGGCGTCTGCGGCGGTAGGCCGTTGAGTTGGCAGAAGGCGGCGTCGAAGTCGCCCATCACGCGCGCCGGTTCGTAGGTGGGCAGCCTCGGCGTGCGCAGTGGCGACACGTCCACATTTCTCTGTCCATCGCGCTCCGCCATTTCTGGGGTTTGGGGCATGGTCTGGTCCATGGCCGTCAGAGCGCCAAAGCCGGGTACCAGATTGTGCAGTTTGAGTGATCGTTCCAGGCAGCTGCCGGCGTAGCAGGCATTGGCCAGAATGGTGTTGGGCATGCTGGTCTCGCGCTCGGGAGAGCAGGCTTCGTCAATGACTTCGGCTTCGGCGATGAGGGCCTGCACACGCGCTTCATCGCGGGCATCCTCGCAGCGTTCGGGCAAGCCTGCCGGGTTCGTGTTGGCTCGGTCGATGAGTTCTTCCAAGAATCCTTCCGGCTGCGGTCCGCCGCACTGCGGTCCGCAGTACTCCACGGCGAACGCCAGTGCGCAACTGCCGACGCCAAAGGCTTCGCCGCCCGTCGAGATGGCGCGCGAGCCATCGTCCTCCGCAAAGACGCCATCCTCTTCCATGGCGCGACACATCACCGTCGCTTGTTGCTCCAATTGCGAGCAGCAGGCGAAGCCCAGTTCTTCGGGTGGCAGGTTGGTGCCCACATCGACGCCATTCTCTTGTTCGCAGGTTAGGCGAATGCCGCTGGCCGCCTGCAACAGGCGATAGGCCGGCAGGAGATCTCCGCCTTCTTTCACGCACGCCCGTGCCACGGCTGGCAGCCCGTCTTTATCTTCTTTCATATAGACGTGAAACTGCGTCTCGTCGTTGAACTCGCCACTCTCGTCTGTGCAGGTGTCGGCGCACTCCAGCTGCGGCGTGCATTGCTCGTCGGGATTAAAGCCATCGGCCTGCCAGTCGAACTCCGAACAGAGCTGTGGACCGGCGACGGTCGCCTTCGTTTCTTGGTCGATGTCCGTGCACGCTGCCAGGGCGATGCTCTCGGCCACGTTCGGCGCGTCTTCTTGGCAGGGTGAGAGATCGTCCGCGAGCGCGCGGCAGAGGAATCCGTCCGCGGCGACCGGGTCCAGGCAGAGTCCGGCGCTATCATCCGTCGGCGAAGGCGAGACGGGCGGCCGCGACGGGCCTGGCGGCGCAGGCGGCCAGGTGCCGCCAGCAATGGCCGATCCGTCTGTGCCGAGTGAGGGTAAGACGGGCTGGATCGGGGTTTGTTGACGCAAACCTACATCGTCGCTGGAGACCCAGACCACGACGTTATTACCCAGGCTCTTCGGCGGATAGAGTGCAATGATCCGTCCGGGTTGGTTTTCTTGCTCTGCTGCGTCGTCTAGATCGTCGCCCAATAGTGTCGACCGCAGCCCCAACAATGCTTCGTCGAGAGCCGGCTGCTCTTTGAAGAGATACTGCCGTTCGGTCCCCGGACCGTTCTGCGGATTGTCCGGTGTATCGGCGTCGTTCAGGCGTCCACGCTCTCCCCGTGCAAAGCGGGTTCCGTAGAGTGCGCGCCACACCGCGCCCGTGCGCTCTTCACGGTTAAGCGCGCCGAGTGCGCCGTTGATGGCCGAGAAGTCCACGTCCTCGGGCCAGGCTCGAACCGAGAGCGTGGCGCGGCTGCCGCTGGTGGGATGACCCCAAATAGTGCGGATGGCTTCGGTGACGAGCAGCGTCTCGCTGCCCATGCCCGGGTATGAGTCGGTGGCCAATTCGGCGCTCGCCGCGATGGCCTGTAGGTCGCGGCCCAAGGCTTGCACCGCCGACTCCCGCCGCAGAATGTGTTGCAAGCGCTCGATCGTCTCCAGGCATTCCGATCGGTCTTCGTCGTCATTGGCACTGTCCGCCTCGCTCTCGTCGTCGGTCGCTAATGGTCTGTTGTTGCACACGGCGCTCGGCGGCAGCCTGAGTGAGCGCTCCACTTGTGCGGCCGAGAGCGTCTTCCCCTTGGCGGCCAGTACCGCCCGCGCGAAGGTTGCCACTTCTGGTCCCACTTCGAAGTACGCCGATTCTTGCAACACGTCGGCGCGCGCGCTTTCATACACGGAAACTTGCGCCGCCGCCGGAACGGCTGCCAATAGCGTGGAGAGAACGATGCCGGTGGCGAGCGGAAAGGTGGTCATTGGCCGCCGAAAGCGGGGAAATCTCGAACGATGCCCTGAGCGTCCCAAAGCCTGCCAACGCAGGCTGCTGCTTCCGAGAACAGAGCCAACGCGTTGCGAAGATCGGTCGAGGCGCGAAGGAGACACTGGAGTTCGGTTTTCAATCCGGCAGTGCGATGATCGGCCGACATCAACGTGAGCACGCGTTCCAGCGTGGGTTCGGCAGTGGCCAGTTCCCGATCGATCATCGCGCTATCTGTTTCGATCCATTCCGAGAGGTTGCCGCGGTCCACTTCCACCCCTTCGCCAATGCGTGGCTCCGAGGCGACGCCAGACCCCGATCCACTCTCGCCAGTGGCCGTCAGGACGATGGTGAGGCGAGCCTCAGTCAGGCTGCAGAGGTACGTATCTAAGTAGGTACGTAGCACGTCACCAGTGGCCAAGCGCGTCACCGGCCGCTTGCCGTCGGCCCAAGGCGGCAGGTCGAGCGCCAGTGCCAATAGTGCCGATCCGGCGGGTGCGGGCGGACTGCCGTCGCCCTCGTCCAGCGTGGTGCAGTCGATTGCCATGTCGTCACTTTCTTGCGTGAAGAATTCGTCCACCACTTCGGCGACGCGGCGATGATAGGTGGGAGCCCAGTCTTTCAACGCTAGATCCGCGAAAGTTGTGCCTTCGGCGGTGCAGGGTGACAGTTGTTGCCCGCGGACCACGCTGGAATCGATGGTGTCGCTGCGCAGCGAGCAGCCTGCCAGGCTGGCCGCTGCCAAGAGGCAGAGCGTCATCGTCACGGCCGGCGGCGACGTTCGTTCAGGGCGCACAAATACCGAGGAAGCAAGGGATCCGCGCAAGTTCGCGCGCCAGATCGGAAAGTTCGATGAGCGGCCAGATGAGCGGCTGGCGGATATCGCGGACCAACCGGTCGAGCACGCCGGAGTACTGCAACGATGTTCGTGCTGCCGCGTCGTAGGCCACCAGCAGGCGCAGGGCTTCGGCTTCGTGTGTCACGATCGCTGCCGCCGAATCGCGGCAGGTGGTTAGGGCCTCCAAAGCATCGCGTCCCGCGGATACCTCCGTGAATCGGCAGGCCGGCATGGCAGTGAGCCCCAATTCCGACGGAGGCAGGCAGCCATCGACGCTCAATTCTTCGCCGCCTTCGCCGTCTCCCACGAGCTGGTTCGTCGCCAGGCCGCAGACGGTTTCCAGGCGGCATTGCAGGGCGCGAAACGCCTGCGTGAGCGAGGGGATGAGCGATGAGGTAAGGGTGGTGCGTGTTTCGACGATGCCTCGGCGGAAGATGGAATCCCAGACTGGGTCGGCCTCGGCGTTCGCTTCCATTTGACCGTCGCTTCGCGCGGTCGCCGACGGAATGGATCGCCACTCGTTCTCATTTTCCTTCAACCAGGCATCGCCCGTGTCGTTGTCATACCACACTGCCCCCTGAGGAGCTGCTGCCGCTGGACCCCGTCCCAAGATAACCGTTCGGTAGAGACGCTGTTGGCGGGCGAGTTGTTTGAATGACAATTGCACGCAGCTGCGTAGTTCGTCCGGCGGCGATGTGGTGCCTTGAGCCGCCGCCAACGCTGGTTGCAGCGTTAGGCTGATGACGAGCGTGGCCAGGAGCCGATGGAGGCGGAGGGTGGTCGTCACAGGTCGGTGTCGGGAGCGGGCGGTGTGAGTGGAATCGAGGTCGGCACGGCCAGGCCAGGCAATAAGTCTGGTCCGTTCGCGCTCCACGGAATCGACTGTAGGGTGCGCGCTTCGGGCGGATCAATCCTGGTGGGCAGAAGCGTCTTGCGCACGTCGCGTCGCACTTGATCCAGATCGGCGTCGTCATCCGACGGGGCGGCAATCTGCCACCCGGCAGCCGGCGGACGCACGGTGGGTGGAAGCGGCAGACATGAGCCGTCGCTCAATGTACAGACGGGCGAGACTGTCCGACCCAGGGGCGTCATGGGGGCTAGATCCTCCGGTTGGAAGACGCCCGGCCGCGACATGGCGCGGGTGAGTTGTTCGATCAATTCCATTTCGGTGTGTCGGCAGGCGCCCAATCCCCAACCTTCGCACTCCAGGTTCAAGCGAGCCTCACGGTTCTCGGGCAGGAAGGGCGCCCAGAAGCGGCGGTAAGCCTCGTCCATCCCTTGCACGATCTGCTCGGCCTCGTCGAGGGCGGCCGCCAGCTCGGCCTCGCGCTCCACTGGCAGAAATTCTTCCGGCACTTCTGGCAGTGGCGGCTCGCTGAGCACCTGCACATCGGCCAATGCTTGGCGGGCGGTGGCGAGTGCGTCTTTGATGGGCGCTAAGTCGGGAAAGGCCGGGAGAATCGGCGGTTCGGTCGTCTGTTCGTCGGCGCTGCCCGGTGGGGCCAGGCGAACCAAGTCGAAGCGGACTTGCAGCGGCTTGAGCACCGGCACTGAGACGCTGCCTTCTTGCAGGTGCAGTAGCGACAGATCCAACTCCAGGTCCGGGGCACGCGTTTGGAAGAATGGCAGGGGCAGACCGGCTCCGGAAATGAGTCCGCCACTGCCTTCGCGACTCGGAAGCCAAGGATCGAGCAGAGAGGTGATGGGCAGCGTGAAGCGCTGGTTCATGCACCAGGGCATGTTCGTCACGGCGCCCACGTTGGCATAGAGACGGCTCACCTCGTTCCAGCGTTCGCGCAGCGCTTCCAGTCGTTCCTTTTGATCTTCGGGCGCAGCGAGCAATGTGATTGCGTCTTCTTTCCAGCGTTCGATCGCCTCCAGGCTGGCGCTGCGGGCTTCCAGTAATGCCGTCAGGGTCTTGGTCAATTCGGCCCGCAAGCTGGCTGCTTCCTCGATGCGCGAGGCGTATTCCTCCAATCGTTCAAAGAACACGGCCGCCTCCGGGAAGCTGCCTTGCAGTGTCGGCAGGTCGCAGCCTTGGGCGCCAATCTCCTGCCGTGTTAGATACGTGCACCATCCTTGGGCCAGCGCGCGCCAATCTTCGGGTTCGCCTTCGGGTATGAGCGTGGGTACGGCCTCTTGCTCCACGCGCAGCACGGCATCGCGCTGTAGGAACTCGGCCACTCGTCCCACCAGATCTTCGCCCACGCCGAGTTGTACTTCGAAGGGCGCGGTCGGATCGGTGGCTGGCTCGTGGGCGGGAATGCCCTCATCGAACAGTGGGTCGTCGTTGGCAGGTGCCAGATCGGGGATTTTTGGCAGGAGGATCGTGATGCGCGGTTCGCTCAACGCTTCGGCCATCACCTGGGCCAGGCTGGCCCACCATGTCGTCACGATGCGGCGGTCGCCGCTTTCGTCGAAATCGACCATGGTTGCGCGGTGTAGTGTGGGCAATGAGCGTAAGCCCGCGCGGTCGGTTTCCGGCAGTTCGAGCACAGCTTGCGGCAGGGCGTCGCGGCCGTCTTGTCCGGGCAAGTGCAGCAGCGAGAAGGCGCCCGCCAATCCCTGGAACCAGGGCGAGAGGCCCGCGTCTCGCGCGAAGGTGGTGAAGAAGTCTTCAGGGTCGGCCTCTGGCAGCGAGCCCATCCCAAGTTGCGTTTGGGGAAACTCATCGGAATCGAGTCCGATCACGCAGCGGGCGTCGCGGGCGTCTTCGGGAGACTCGAGCGGGACCATCTTCGTCTGTCGCTCAAGCGGGTCGAATTCGTTGTAGAAGCCGTAGCACACGGCCATCGGCTCGGCGGAATTGCGGTCGAGCGGTGCCACGTCGGTGTAGGCGAAGCGTTCGGCCAAGGCCTGGTATTGCCGCGCGAACGAGGCGTAGACCCCGCCTACCGGATTCGCTTCAGGTGCGCCAATCGACGCCATGCATTCACCCATGCCCACCAGTTGGTTGAGGTCGATTGTGTCACCTTGCTCCTTCAGCCGACGGAGTGACGCTGTGCGGCAGCCCTGCCAGAGCGCCGCGTCGTCAGGCGGCAAGTTGGAGAGATTGGGTTTGCCCACGTCCACGTCGGGCACTTGCAGGAGGCACACCGGATCTTTCGATTCCTCGGGTACTGGTTGCAGGCCGCAGCGACATTCCTCTCCCGCGCAGGGAACGCAGTTTGGGAAGTCCGGCGCAGGCAGCGTGGTGTCGATCGGTTCGATGTATTCCTGTGTCTCGCCGAACGTAAGCGGTTGGCCGTCATCGTTGAAGACCGGCTCAAGCGAGTCGTACCAGACGAACTGTCCGTCTTTCTCAAACACGAGGCCACCCTTGTACAGCGAGAGCATGGCCGGCTGCGGTGAGTCCGGCAGGGCGCCGCCGGTCAGCGCGCTCAGCGACGTGTTGCACTGGCCGGTCCACCCGTCGGTGCACGTTTGCTTCATGCACCAGACCGCACAGCCGATACCGCGCTTGAAGTCGCCGTTCATCACCGCGCAGTCGGGATACGAGAAGCCGTTGAGGGCATCACAGAAGTTGTTGCAGTCGCCGGTGGTGGTCAGGCAGGGCGGATCGCCAAAGCTTGGCGCCGAGACAATTTCCAAAATGCCGCGCGTCAATTCGTAGGGCGATGTGACGATTTTGAGCAGCGAATCCTTGTCCGGCTCGCAGCGTGTCGACAGACCCACGGCCCCTTCGGGAAATTCAAAGCCGTCGTCCAGCTGCCCGCCGATGCTGTTTTTAAGCGCCAAGCCGCTGCGCGGTGCTGCCAGCGGCTCCCCCGCGCGACCAGGAAAGCCGAGGACCATCGCAATACCCTCGCCTACATTGAACCCCACGCTATCACCCACGATGCCACCGCACTGGCCGGCCGCGGAGGCGCCTAGGACCTCGTCGGTTCGACTTCGCAATTCCTCGAGGTTCGTCGGTTCGGCTGTATCGAGCAGCAAGGGTTCGCTGGCCAAGGCCGTCGCCGAAGCCAGCGCCAAGGCCAAGCCTGTGGCCAGGACTGGCACGAGCGGCCGGGAGGGGGCGGGGAGGGAACGCATCTCTTCTCTTGGCTCTCCATTGTGCCGCGCCTTCCGCCGCAGCCCAAAGCGGTTTCCGGCCTTGTCGTTGACAGAATTCGCGCTCCGTTCCTGTCAGTACATGTAGGAACTATTTTTGAAGAAGTGCAATGGGAGAGAGTTGCGACTGACGGTGTCCGGGCGTACACCATGGACAACACCACCGGTCGCTGCCGTGGCATCCTCTATTTCTTCCCCCTTCGTGGCATGTTTTCCCTTAATCGCGTAAACATTATCGGTTACCAGACGCAGCCTGTCGACGTCCGTACGACGCCGGGCGGCACCACGGTCACAGACCTAAATCTGGTCGTGCCGTATTCCTTCAAATCCGAGTCCGGACAGATGATGGAAGGTAAGAGTTTCCATACCGTCACGGTGTGGGGCCCTATGGCCAATGTCGCCGGCCAGTTCGTGAAGGCTGGCTCGCAGCTCTTCATTTCTGGTCGCTTGCAGACTGATAGCTGGGAAGACGAAAAAACCAAGGAGAAGCGCAGTAAAACGAAAATGGTCGCTCTCGATCTCATCTTGCTTGATCCCAAAGACGGTGCCATGCCGTCGCCCGAGAACGCCCGTCAGCTCACCAGCTGCCTCAATCGTGCCGATCTTCTCGGCAACGTGACGCGTGATCCGGAGCTTCGCACTACCACCAGCGGCCAAAAGGTGCTGTCGCTCGGTCTGGCCACCAACGATCGCTGGAAGGACAAGGCCGGCGTGGCTCAGGAACGTTCTGAGTTTCATAACGTCGTGGTGTGGGGCGACCTGGCCGACGAGTGCCAGCGCACCTTGAAGAAGGGCAGTAAGGTCTTTGTGTCCGGCCGTGTGCAGACCCGCAGCTTCGAGACACAGGCCGGTCAGAAGCGCTACGCCACCGAAATCGTAGCCGACACAGTCTCGCTGTTGGGCATCAAAAACCAAACCGCTCTCGACGCCGTGCGTGCCGACGTCGCCTCTGGTGGCAGTCCCTTCGGCGAGGAGGCTCCAGGCCGTCGCTCTGCCCCCGAGGCTACGGCAGCCGTGGGCATCGGCGCTGCCGGCATTCCCGACATCGATTACAACAAGAGCGAAGTGAAGGTGGAGGATCTCCCCTTCTGACCCCGCGATCCCAGAAGGCCCGGGCGACCGGGCTTTTTTCTTGCGTAAAAAATCCCCGGTCGGTAGGCCGACCGGGGGTGGAGGCGCGTGCATCACACGCCGGTGAAAATGTCGCGGAGCAGGGCATGGACCAGGCTGAAAGCCAGAAATACCTCGTCTCCGCCGCCAGACCTTGTGAGCGCTTCCTCCAGCTCGCGGGCGTGGGCGATGTCCGCCTCGCCGTGAATCTCCAGATAACGGATCTCGCCGAGTTTCAGCATCCGAGCGACTTCTTTAAGCCAGGGGATGAACGCGAGTGAGGCATGTTCCAGTCCGGCGATCACGGCCAAGCCAGGAATCGGCTGCCGGCAGTGCGCGTCGATCGCCATGATCCAGGGCTGGCAGCAATCGATGTTTGACCCAAGGCGGGTACCGTTGCGTTCACCGGCTTCGATCTGGGCCAGGAACTGCCGCAGTAATCGGGGGTGATCTTCTTCGATCTCACAGATCAGGTTGTCGCGGCAGACGTCGCGGCCCGCGCCCGGCGGCTGCGCATCGTGAACGATGGTGAGCCAGGGCACGAATTTGTCAGCGAACAGGCCGTAGGTCCGCACGATGGCACGTAGGCGTTCCGGCTTCAGGCTGGCGGGGTTGGGCAGCAGGCGACGGACCTCTTCTTTGAGAGTTCCAGTTTTCTGAATAGGCACGGGTTTTCTCCGACGGGTGAAGGGTCAAGATAGAGGCAACGCCGAACTATCTTGAATCAAACCGTTTATTTGGCAACCCCTTCAGTGCTGCTTCACGATCTTTCCATCGTTGCCGTAGAGGCGCATCTCGATGCCTTCGATCCGCGGCACTTTCTGGCGGATCAGCGCGGTCATGTCGAGCACGTTCTGGAATGTGGCCTTGCCTGCATTCGTGAAGAAGTTGCAGTGCTTGGTGCTGATTTCCAAATCGCCGATCTTCGTGCCGCGCAGGCCTGCCTCGTCAATGAGTTTCCAGGCCGGGGTGCCGTCTGGCAGTGACTTGAAGGCCGAGCCGGCCGTCTTGAGGTGCGGCTGCGTCTCGATGCGCTTCTGCAAAAGTCGCTCCACCTCCGCCTTCACTTCCGCACCGGGGCGCGAAGGCACTTCCAGCGTCGCTTCCCATACCACCACCGGACCGTCGATCTCCTTAAAACCACTCTCGCGGTAGCGGAAGCGGCAGGCCACGGGCGAGAGCGTCTGCCAGTGCCCTCCCATCAGGACGGTGACGCTGCGCACGTAGGTGTCGATCCACGTGCCTCCAAAGCCCTGGCCGGCATTGCCGATAATGGCGCCGCCAAGAGTGCCGGGAATGCCGGTGAGAGCGGAAAGATCCAGATCATGGTCGGCCAGCTCGTGAATGAGCGAGCCGAGCGTGACGCCCGCGTTCGCCGTGACGTGGTTGCCCTCGATGTTCGTGTCGGTGTTCTTGATGCGACAGACGAGTGCTTCCACCACACCGTCCGCGAAGACGGTATTGGAACCGCCGCCCAACATAATGAGCGGAAGCCCGTGCTCTTTGGCATAGGCCACGGCCTGTTCTGCATCTTCCTTGGTGGTGATTTCGGCGTAGGCGCGGGCCTGCCCGCCGATGCGCATCGTGGTCTTGGAACCGACGGGGACGAGCGATTGGATCTCCATGATCCGAAGTATACCACCCGCTGCCGCCGGGATCCTGTATAGTCCTGGCCAATGCGCACCCGTTATGCCCCCTCCCCCACCGGTCTCCTGCATGTGGGCGGTTTGCGCACGGCGCTCTATAACGAATTGATTGTTCGCAAAGAAGGCGGTCAATTCTTACTGCGCGTGGAAGATACCGACCAAGAGCGTGAAGTGGCGGGTGCAGTGGAAGATTTTCTCGATTGCTTCGCCTGGGCCAACGTACTGCCCGACGAAGGCGTGATCTTGCAAGGTGGCCACCCGGCCGAGCGCGGCGAGCGCGGTCCGTACACGCAGTCGAAGCGTACCCATCTCTACCGCGAGCATTGCGATCGACTCATCGCGGGCGGTCAGGCGTATCGCTGCTTCTGCACAAAGGAGCGCCTTGAGGAGATGCGCAAAAAGCAGGAGGAGCGCAAGCAAGCACCAATGTATGACCGCCAATGCGCCAAGCTCTCCACCGACGAGATTGCCGCCAAGTTGGCCGCGGGCGAGCCGCATGTCGTGCGCCTGAAAGTGCCACACGAACGCACGGTGGAATTCGACGATGCCATTCGTGGGAAAGTTTCGTTCAAGGGGCATACCGTCGACGACCAAGTGCTCATGAAGAGCGACGGCTTCCCCACGTATCACCTCGCCAACGTCGTCGATGATCACCTGATGGCGATCGACCTGGTGCTGCGCGGCGAGGAGTGGCTCAGCTCCACGCCCAAGCACATCTTGCTCTATCAGGCTTTCGGCTGGACTCCACCACGCTTCGGCCATCTGCCGCTACTGCTCAACGCCGACAAGTCGAAGCTCAGCAAGCGCCAGGGCTCGGTCTCGGTGCGCGAGTACATTCAGAAGGGCTACCTGCCCGAGGCGATGATCAATTTTTTGGCGTTGCTCGGCTGGAACCCCGGCACCGAACAGGAAGTGTTCACGAAGCAGGAGTTGATCGATCAGTTCAGTTTGGAGCGCGTACAGAAGGCAGGTGCCGTCTTCGACTTGCAGAAGCTCGACTGGCTACAGGGCCAGTGGATGCGAAAATTGCCGGTAGAGGAGTTCGAGCGCCGTTGCCGCGAGGCGGCCAAGAGCGAGCTGCCGGAGATTGAGGGTGACCAGAATTTTGCATCGAAGATCGCGCTCATCCGCGAGCGCGTGACGTTCTTCTCGGAGGCCGCGGCCATGCTGCGCCCGTTCTATCGCGCACCTGAGAATGTGACGGTCGAGCTGCTCGCCAATCCCAAGCAGAAGGTGACGCCCGAGCTGCTGCCCGAAATCCTGGCCACGCTCATCGCCACGCTCGAGGCCGTGCCCGCCGCCGACTGGAATGACCAGGCGCTGCTCGCACTGCTTCGCGCCAAGGGCGAGGAGAAGGGCTGGAAGCTCGGCCAGACGCTCTGGCCGCTGCGCGCCGCCCTCACCGGCCAGCCGTTCAGCCCCGGTGCCACCGAGATGGCCGGAATTCTTGGTCAAAAGGAGACGTTGGACCGCCTGCGGAAGGCTCAGTGAGATATTTGACAAATACTAAAAATAGTGTAATTTACTGATGTCCGTGAGTACGGATGTCGTGGCACAACCAATGTCGCGGCGGATCACTGTTCATTCAGAAGCAGGAGAGATGGTCGCCATGGCCACTTCCGAGCAGCAGACCCCGGCCCTCTACGACATTACCGACGGCCCGTCGGTACACCTGCTCCTGGCGGCTCTCGCCGGGAGGGACGCCGTCACGTTCGTGTTCCACGGCGAGGCCGTGGTCGTCCGCGTCAATGGCTTGCTCGCCGAGGATGGCAGCAAGTTGAATTGGTTCATCCGTGGATACCGGGGTAAGGGCAACATGCCCATCCACTGGTACTACAACTGTTCGCTCCGTAAGGGGCGCGAACTGTCAGACTAGTGATCCGCCCGCTTCCCACGAGGGGGAAGCGGGTTTCTTTTATCTGACCGGTATATGCAAGTAGAAATTTTGGTGTACGGTATGCGCAGCCGTGCGATCACGGACCGCCATCAAGCGGCAAAGAGAACAAGATCCACCAGAGGACCAGCATCATGACCGTTCCCATCACCGTTAAAAAAATCTGTGACGGACCCAAGCGCTACAACCTGATCATGGCGCTGCAGAACCGCACCTTCCAGCTTTTTCAGCTGGAATTGACGGGTCGTGTGGCTCGGCGTATCGACGCCGTCGCCGTGTTCGACCCCGGTGTCGATTCGGCCCATCAGTACATCATCACCGTCTTTGACCGTGACACCCAGCAAACCGAGCAGTGGTTCTACGACGCCCAGGAAGGCACGGGTTCGACCGCTATCCCTGAGAAACGTTGACCGCCAGCGCCCTCAGCCAACCCTTCCGCCACGGCACAGCCGTGGCGGTTTTTTCGATCTGCTACACTTCGGCCATGGACCCCTCCCAGAGCGATCTCGAAGTGCCCCTCAAGAGCGATCCCGTCCGCGCCATCGTCGAGGGCAAGACGGCCGTCTCGTTTCAGTCGCTCGTGGGCCTGGTGCTGCAGCGCAAGGTGCAGAGCCTGTTCAAACAGTGGGGAAAGGAGGCCGTCATCCTACCGAGCGAGCTGCTCACGGCCATTGCCGCCACGCCCCAGGACAACGCCGAGAACCGCCAGAAGCTGGTGATCGTCACGCTCGCGACGGGCGTGGTGATCGGCATCTTCGCTACCTGCGTGGTCGGCCTGGGCCTGGTGCTGCTTCGCGTGCCGCTGGGCGTGCGCGAGTTCGGCATCGTCGCGGGTAGCATCGCTGCGGTCTCCCTTATTGGCTGGTTAGGCATGAAGGTTCAAGGTAGAAGCTCGGCTGAGCAAGTGACCGAGGCCATGGAGAAGGTGGCGAACTTCCTCAAGTGATCACTAGTCCAACACAAAAACGCCGCCCCGAGGGACGGCGTCTCTCTTTGGTGCAAAAAAGATTACTTCGCCGTAGCCGAGAAGGTGACAGGCTCCAACGGACGGTCCTGCGAGCCGGTTTTCACCAAGGCGATGGCATCCACCACGTCGAGGCCGGCCGTCACCTTGCCGAAGATCGTGTAGTTCGGCGGCAGTGGGTAGTCCTTATGCATGATGAAGAACTGGCTGCCGTTCGTGTCGGGTCCGCGGTTGGCCATGGCAATCGTGCCGCGTGCGTACACCATGGGGGCCACAATCTCGTCGGGGAAAGTTTCGCCGAAGATGCTCTCGCCGCCGCGGCCGGTGCCGTCGGGATCGCCGCCTTGAATCATAAAGCCGCTGATCACGCGATGGAAGGTGAGGTCGTCATAGTAGCCGTCTTTGGTGTGCGTCACGAAGTTCGTAACGGCCATTGGGGCGCGGTCGGCATCTAGTTCGAGGGTGATGGAACCCTTCGAGGTCTTGAGCGTCACGACGTGCTTACCCGTCAGGAGCGTGATGCCGGAGAAAGTCTTGAGGGCCATGGCGGGGGCGGAGGAGGAAGAAGAGACGGAGACGGAACTGACGACGGCACCGGTGCCGTAGGGCTGGTTGGTGGTGGGTGTTTTTGGCGTGCAGCCCATGAGCAAGAGCGCGAGGGCGAAGAGTGGCAGAAGAAGTTTGACCATAGGGCTTCACGCTACGGACTCACCCCTGGGTTTTGCAAGGGTCTTGAATACAATTTTTCCTCTTCAAGCAGCCATGCTCGCCTTCAGCACCAGGTTCGCGATGAGGCGGGCGGCATCGGGAGATTGTAACCCGCGGATGGCCGTACGCATGATGCGCAGCCGGTCCTCATTGGTGATGATGGAAAGAAGTACCTCCGGCAAACGTTCCAGATCGCGTTGGCGCAGCAGCACGCACCCCCCGCTGGTTGTCGTTCGTTCGGCGTTGCGCAATTGGTGGTCATGAGCCAGGCCCTCCAGCGGCACAATGACCGCCGGCGTGCCCGTGGCCGCGCACTCGCTGATGCTGCCGGCTCCACCGCGCATGAGCGACAGGGTGGCGGCCGCGTAGAAGTCGCCCATTGCTCCGTTCGATTCGGGGGCCGAGAAATAGCCGGGTTGCGAGGCGCCGGCGCTCTTGCCTGCGCCAGTCAGGTGAATGATGTCCATGACCGGCAGTAGCTGTGGTAGCGCCGCGATGACCGCTTGATTCAAGGCTTCAGCACCCTGGCTGCCGCCCGTAACGAGCAAGATCGGTTTTTTCCCGCTTAAGCCCGTCATCTCCAAGGCCCGCTCGCGTGATCCGGCTGTAATTTCCGGTCGTACCGGGTTGCCCGTCACGACAATGTTCGGCGCACGCATGCCGGTATCGATGCCCAGGCAGATCGTGGTTGCCAGTCGTCGTACGAGCGACGTGCCTCCGCCCATCACCGCGTCGGATTCGTGCACCACGATCGGCACGCGCCGCAGAACCGCCAGCAAGCACACTGGCAGACTCACGAGGCCGCCCTTACTCACGATGACCGTTGGTCGAAAAGCTTGCAGTACGCCTGCAGCGCGCCATAGTCCCCGCGCCAGACTCCAGGGCAGCCAGAGTGTTCGCCAGGGGTACGGCGCAAGCGCATGTGAGATGTGCTCACGCTGCAGGAAGGCCGAGTCGATGCCGCGGTCGGTGGCCAAGGCGTACACTTTGGCCTGCGGTTCGGCCCGTTCAATCTCGCGCCAGACGGCCACCAGCGGCGCCAAGTGCCCAGTTGAGCCGCCGCCGACGAGGAGTACGCGAACGGCGGTCATGCCCTGGGGAAGAACGACGGCCGCTTCTCGACCCGCTTCGGCCGACGCACGGCCAGCGATTGCTCCGTGGAGTGCGCGGAAATGTTCAGCAAAATGCCCACGCCAATCATGAGGGTGAGCAACGATGAGCCGCCGTAGCTAATGAACGGCAGAGTCAGACCGGTGAGCGGGAAGAGCGACAGGTTTACGGAGATGTTCAAGAGCGTCTGGAATGCCACCCAGGTGGTAATGCCCGTCGCCACCAGGAAGCCGAAGCGGTCGGGGGCCTCGCGTGCGATTTTGTAGCCACGTACCACGAACACGCCGTAGAGACCCAGGACGATCAAGAGTCGGAGGAATCCTAGCTCTTCACCCATGGCCGAGAAGATCATGTCGCCCTGCACTTCGGGTAAGTAGCCAAACTTCTGCACCGACTTGCCATAACCCACGCCGAACATACCGCCACTGCCAACCGCGATCAGCGCCTGCTTGATTTGAAAGCCGATGGTCTCGCTAAACGTGGGGTCGTTGAAAGCCAGGAAGGCCTTAAAACGATTGCGGACGTAGTCCTCTTGTAAAATCATCGGCAGTCCCACCAACGCCGCGATCACACCGCCCGAGAGCAAGTGAAAGAGGCTGCCGCCGGCAATGAAGAACATCGTCACTGCGATGCTGGAAAGTACGAGGAACGAGCCAAGGTCGGGCTGGATGGCAACGAGGAACGTGGAGAGCACGAGCAGCGTGACGAAGGGGAGGAAGCCTTCTTTAAATGTGGCGACCTGCTGTTCGCGCTTTTGCAGCCAGACGGCCAGGTAGAAGACGAGGGTCAGTTTGAGAATTTCCGATGGTTGCACGGAAAAGCCGGCAACGACGAGCCAGCTTCGGGCTGTGCCGTAATCGTTGCTGAGGCTCGAGATTCCCAGCACCGTGAGCAGCAAAAGAACTGTCAGGCCGAAGAGCGGCAGGGCGTACCGTTCCCAGGTGCGATACGGAATGAGCGACACACCCAACATCACGCTGGTGCTAATAAGTACGTGGAACGAGCTGCGCCACAAATAGAAGGCGTTGGTGGGGCCGCCCACGGCGTCGATCGTCAACTGATAACTTTTAAAGACGGACACGCTCGCGATCATCGCCAATCCGAAGAGTGTCAGTCCCACTGCCACGCCGAGCAAGAGTAGGTCCATCCGACGGAACATCGAGCGGCATGGTAGCACACCGTTGCGTTTAGATGCCGAGCGCCACGATGCCAGCAATGAGTGCCGCGCAGAGGGTCGCATGCAGCAAGTAGACGGCCAACGCTGGTTTGCGGGCCGTGCTCGGCAACTGCTCCAGGCCAACGATGGCCAGCCCGAGCAGCGGGGCAGTTGCCACCACGATAAAGCGGAAATCCTGGTTACAAGCGAAGGGATTCAGCAGGCGATAGCCCATCAAACCGGCAAACTGCAGACACAGCACGGCTGCCAAAGGAAAGAGCGCGCTCTCCCGCTTGTGCAATAAGAACGCCAGGCCCACCGTCGAGAGCACCATCACTCCATAGCCAGAAAGAAGAATGCCCCGCGAGAGGCCTCGCAACGTATCGCCAAAGTGAAACTCGCCCAAGTAGGCCGAGCGATAGGCGTACGACCAAAAGTTTCGCCGGAAAGTGGTGTCTTTCCATGGACTGACGTACGGCTGTTCGATGGTTTGAACGAGAGGCAGGGTGACGTAGTCACTCAGTTGATTACCCACGAACAGGCCGCGACTGAGGGGAGACGTGTTGGCACTGGACTCGACAAAGAACTGTACGCCAAAGCGCTGCTCATGCCGCAGTGCGTGGTACCAGCCGGCGCCAATGCCGATGATGGCCATGCCTACGAACAGTTGCTTCAGGCATTCCTGCAGCGTCACTCGTCGATTCGCCACCAGGCAGAGGGCAGTCGCACCAATGAGTAGGAGTCCGTTCGATTTGGTGAGCAGCGCGGCGGTGAGAACGAGGCAGAGGGCCACCCAGCGGCGGCGCTTGGGCGCCCGCCACCACCAAAGCAACAGGCCGAAGGCCGCGAAACACAGTGGGGCGTAGAGCACGTCGTTATTCACGCGCGACGACAGCAGGATAAGCCCGGGGAATACGGCGAGACCGAGCGTGAAGAGTCCGGTCAGCCAGGCCTGGTGCCGACGCGGAAAGAGCTCCGTGCCAATCCAAGCGCCGATGAGCAAGGTGGCCAACGAGCAAATGAATGCCAATCCTTGCAATTCGCGCATCCAATCAGAGCCTGGTTGCAGCATTGTCCAAACTGCAGCGGCGGCGTAATAGAGCGGAGGTTGGTGCATTTCCCAGCCCAGCGTCGCCTCGGGCACACGCCACTCCGTACTCATGTAGCTCAAATACTGCAGGTGTCCGCCCACGTCGTAATTGCGCAAGTTGAACGGTGTCGTCGCTACGTAGGCCAAGCGAAGAAGTACGCCCACGATCACTGCGGCGACCATCAACCAACGCGCCGACCACCAGCGTGGATCAGCGGCAGAATCGCGGTCTTGGGCGGGTGCGAGGGAGGGCACGCCGTTTGAGTGTAAGCAGGTTGGTCGCTGGTCGGAATCGCGCGCGCTGCCATTCTCTGTTCTGGTACGATCGGCGCGTGCCGGCACTTCTGATTGTCGATGACTCGTCGGAGAAGCGCGCCATGCTTCGTGCTGTGGCGACAGAATCTTGGAGGGGCGAGGTGCACGAGGCGGTGACCACTGCTGAGGCGATAGCATTACTGCCTAAACTGCCCGACCTCGCCGCCGCTTTTGTCGACTACTACATTCCGGCGCTCAACGGCCCCGTTGTGATTCGGGCGGTGCGCACCGCGTTTCCACACGCGAAGATCGCGCTCGTGAGTTCAGCGGATAATCACGCCAATGCCAACGAAGCCCGGTCTGCCGGTGCCGACGCGGTAGTGTGTAGCAGCCTGCCCGGCGCCGAGACCCGTTTGGCCGATCTACTCACAGAGTGGCAGGCGGAGCGTGCCTGACGTGCTACGCTCAACCTCGATGAGGATTCTCTTCACCCGCTTCCCACTCGAGAGCGCGCTCGGCGGCGCCGAGATCCAGACGCTTGCGCTCATGGAAGGCCTCCGTGCCCGCGGTCACGACGTTTTTTTCTTGGGCAGCTGTCCGGTTTTACTCAATCTGGTTCGTGAGGCTGGTTTTGCCGCGCTGGAACTGACTATCGGTGCGCCGCCCGTGAGCGCCACCTTGGCCGCCAGTTTCGGTTGGCGGCAGCGACGCATGCAGGCCGCGCTCGAACAGGCTTTGGCCGATCTGCCTCAACCCGATGTCGTCTGCATGCTCAGTCTGAGTGAGAAGTTACTACTCACAAAACCTCTCGCTGCCCGCGGCGTCCGTGTGTTGTGGATCGAGCACGACCGCCTGGGGCGCTGGCTGAAGATGAATCCTTGGCGTCCGCGCTTGCGTCGCCTGGCGCCGCTGGCCACGACCGTCGCCGTCTCCGAGCTGAGTCGTCGCCTGTACGTGCAGATGGGCTGGCCCGCCGACCACACCGTCTCCATCGGCAATGGCATCGATATCGATCGTTTCGCCGTGATTCCGCTGCCCCCCGCCCGCACGGGTCCACTGCAGGTTGGTTGCATTGCCCGTCTGACGCGCGACAAGGGTGTGGACCTCTTGGTAGAAGCGGTTGCCGGTCTCACGGAGATGTTCCTGACGATTGTCGGTACGGGTCGCGATGAGGCGGAGGTGCGTGCCGTTATGGCTGCCGCCCGCGCTCGCGGCACCGACGTGGCGCTACTGACGCCGCCGCTCGACACGGCCGAGTTCCTGCGCGAGCGCGACGTACTCGTGCTCCCCTCGCGCGACCACGATCCGTTTGGTTTGGTGGCCGCCGAAGCGATGGCCGCCGGTCGCGCGGTGATCGTGACCGACGCCTGCGGCATCGCCGGCGAGCTGCGCGACGGTCTCGATGCGCTCATTGTTCCGGCTGGTAATGCGGCCGCCCTGCGTGCCGCGCTCGTCCGCCTGCGCGATGACGAAGAGTTGCGCCTGCGCCTCTGTGATAATGCCCGTCAGACAGCCCTGGCGCGCTTCGGACTCCAACCGATGGTCGAGGCCTACGAACGGCTGCTCACGCACAAAAAATGACCCGCCACACATGGTGACGGGTCGGAGAGATGTTTCAGCGAGCGAAGAAGTTGATCAGCAGTCGGGCGTGATCTGGCTCAGCAGTTGCTCTGCCAGCGAGATCGCGCGCTTGATCGGCGGCGTGCCGGTGTCGGCCTGCCCCTTGCAGCAGTTGTAGAACGTGAGGGCGGCGCCGAAGTGCGCCTCCAGAACGGGACGGGCGTCGGCGGTGAACAGGCGCCGGAACTCCTTCCCTTCGGGGCTGTGGGGCGGGAGAGTCAGTTCCGGCAGCTGCTGCTCGAGCTGGCGCTTGAGGGCGGCCATGCCGAGCGGCAGGTCGGCCTCGAGTTGCTCCAGCGTGACGGCGGGGATGACCAGCGGGCCGCTCGTACGGGCCACGGCGATGATGTGCTCGCAGTGCAGGAACGCCATCTCCACGGTCGGGTACTGCGGGGCGACGGCCAGCCAGAGGGCGTCGGTGAAGATGCGGCTGACCTGCCCGAGCGCCTCGGGCTTGGCGTGGAGGCACTTCTTCAGTTGGAACGGCGAGCGCTCGGCCTCCGCGGCGAGCTGGTCGAGGAACTGGATTGCCAGCGGCAGATCGGTCGTGAGCGGGCCCTGACGGTCGAAGAACGGCAGCAGTTGGTCGTTGTTTGCGGACGCGAGGTCGGGGTAGACGGCGACGGCGCGTTGCGCCACGGTCGGGATCGACATTGGAAAACTCCTTCGGTCGGTGATGAGAAACATCGGACAATTGCCACGCACCATGCGCAGCCGTCAGGAGACGGTCGTCTCCTCAAGGCTGAGAACGGCCTCGTCCCAGTCGAACGAGGGGTCAATCTGATTCGCTAAGTCATGCCCGTGGGCGGCGTTCGCCCACGAGAGGGCGTTTCGGCGGTGGAACTCGTGTGCCAGCCGCGTGAAGCGTGCACCGTCACGACGCACCGTCCGGCGCAGAATGGCCTCCACTGCGCCGCGCGCTTCGCTGGGCAGCACGGCCACATTCAGGCCGCCGTCGCGTTCGCTGTCCTTCAGGGCCGGCACATGGGGAAAAGCGATGAACGGCTCGCCGAGTTCGCGGCGCAAAAAGGCGGCGTCGGCGTCGGTCTCCACTTTGTTGCCCACGACCACGCGCGGCAGACCGAAGGCGTCGGCGTGTTCGCGATATTGCCGCCAGACAGCCAACGATTGGCGCGTCGGCTCCACAGCGAACACCGTCAGGTCGAAGCGCGTGAAGAGTCCCGAGGCCAACATGTCGGCGCCGGCGGTCATATCGACGAACGCTCGCTCGTCACCACGCAACACTAGGTGATTGAGCAGGAGTTCCACCGAACCGGTCTTGCCGTGGTAGCAGCGCACGCCCACGTCATCCTCGTCCACCGCACCCGCTCGCAGCAGGCGGAGCGATTCCCGTCGGTCGGCTTCGGCGAAGAGCGGATCATCCAATCCGACGACCAACCCGGAGCCGCATCCGGGCGGCGTGGTTTTGATGATGGGCGTATCGCCTCCCAGTCGGGCGTTCGTGCCCCGGACGCGCTGCTTCAACGTCGGCAGCCGCTCATGGAGCGTCGGCGCTGTATTGGGCAGGGCCAGCAGATCGCCCAAGGTCTGGTTGAGGTCGGCATCGATCACCAGCGCTGGCCGATTGGTTTCGGCCCATAGCAGCGCGCAGAGCGCCGCGAGGGTGCTCTTGCCGCTGCCGCCTTTGCCGAGGAATCCGATGACCATGGACGCGTATAGTATGAAAATACTTTGTAATTGCAAGTATTTTGCATTACATTATCACCGAAGCCCGGATCGTAGCCTGTTGACGCGCTTGGTACCCGCGTTCTGGTCCATACGACGATCCGGGTTTTTTTCTCTTGGTTCGGGGTTTCGGCTGCTAGACTCCGACCTTGCCCATGCTGACGTGCCTCACCTGCGCCGCGGTCGCGCTTCTCTCCGCCGCCATCCCCCATCAAACCGTCCAAGATTTCCCGGCCGGTATCGACGCTGTGTCCGTCGCTTTTCAACCGGATACTCGCGCCGTTGCCGTTCGTCCTGTGCTGCCCGATGGCTCTCGGGGTATCTGGAGCGACTTGGCGATCGAGAACGAGCAAGATCCAACTCTGGTGGAGAGTAATTTGGTCATGTTCCCACGCGGAGTGACGCGCGTGGAGTGGCGTATTGCGGGAGCGGCGCCGGTCGTGCATCCCATCGTTCTCTCCTCCGCGCCGCCGACCATTCGATTGGCTGCCCTCAATAACGTCTCGTCACCGTTCATCCTGACCCGTGCCCAATGGGCGGCAGACGAATCGCTGGCTACCACCGCGGCTCGTCCAAGCACGGCTCCCGCCGCCGATTCCGTGTCGGACGTGGGCGATAACGGCGGCGGCTCGCAGCGTGAGAAAGATTGTTTGGCCGACCAGACCAATTACCCTAACGAGTTTAAGATCTCCTCCACTACCCGTACGAATGCCGATGGCGACACGCTGCGTTGGCCGTGGCAGTATTCGCCGAAGGTCAAACTCTTCGTGGTGCATCACACAGCCGGTCTCGTAAGCGGCGACGGTCGCACCGGTATCGAACGCATGCGCGCCTTGTATCAGTTCCACGCCGTCAATCGAGGCTGGGGCGACGTTGGCTACCACTACATCGTCGACGAGACGGGCCAGGTGTACGAGGGGAGGGCTGGAGGCAAATTGGTGGTGGGCGGCCACGTCTATTGCCACAACGTGGGCACTGTCGGCATTTCGCTCATGGGAAACTTCGATGAGGAGCGTCCCACGCAGGCCCAGGTGAAGGCATTGCAAAAGCTGTTGGTCTTACTGGCCGATACCTACGACGTCGATCTGTCCGAATCGGTGACGTACCACGGCGAGAGCATGCCGACGGTGGTTGGCCATCGTGATTTGCTCGCGACGGATTGCCCTGGCTTCTCCATGTACGGCGTGCTCGATCAAGTGCGCGCGAATGTGAAGAGTGGGCAGACCGACAAGGCTGTCACGTTCCCGGCTTGGCCGGATGTGTCGAACAAGCCGCATGTCGACCAGGCGGAACAGCGCCGTCAGGAGCGTCTGCGCAATCGAGGCCTGCCGGCTGAGACGTCCTCTGCTTCGGCGTCGTCTGCCAGTCGTGCCAAGACTGGATTTTACACGTATGCGTCTACGACGCTGACGGGTCGCCCGGGTATGCGCGCGCTCGTGACGCTCACCTATGGCGCCGAAAAAACGCTCCAGGCCGGCACTTCGGTCGGTGATGTGTCGCGTACCGACAACGGCATTGGCTTATGGTTGGCCAAGGGCGACGACCGCCAGCGACTAAGCCGCAAAGCCCTTCTGCCCGAGCGCGTCTTGGCGGGCCAGAGTATTCCCGTCACATTCGAGATTCAGTTCCCGGCCGAAACCGGTACGACGCGACTGACGATCGGCGACCTCACGCTCACGCTTCTCACTGAAGGTCGCCGCATGCCGCTGCCACCCGGCCGCGTGCCGGCATCATCATCGTCTGTTCGCAGCCGTTCATCATCCTCGTCTATTCGAACGTCCTCTTCTTCGTCTCGCCCGCGCTCGTCATCCAGCGTCAGTTCATCACGTTCCTCCTCTTCGCGCAGTGCGTCATCGCGTGCTTCGTCTTCTGCAACATCATCGAACGTCACGCTGCCGAGCGCGTCCATTCGCGTTCGACTGACGGGCGTGAGTGGTGGCGATACTGCGGCCGTTACCGTGCCCTCGGGCACGACAGTCGGCTCGTCCTCGGTATCGTCCACGGCCTCGCTGCTGCTCGCGCGCGATAACGGCGCCTGCACCGTCATGCAGGGGCAGCAGACGGTCGCGTCGGCGGCTGTGGTGCGTTTGGCGCCAGGCACGGGGAAGACAACCGATATTGGCAACCGCAAGTACCGCGGCGTGATCGAATGCCGTGTCGTCGATAATACGTTGGTCGTCATCAATGAGTTGCCGTTTGAAGACTATATGCGCGGCGTCAGCGAACAGCCCGATACTGAGCCGTATGAGAAACAGCGTGCCTTTGCCATTGCCGCCCGCACCTACGCCGCTTTCTACCTCAGTCCCGACAATCGGAAGTTCCCCGGCATGCCCTACGACGGCAGCGACAGCCCGGCCGAATTCCAGGCCTATGCTGGCGTCACATTCGAGGAAAACCACCCGCGCTGGGTCAAAGCCGTGAATTCCACGGCGAACGAAGTACTCACGGTCGACGGGTCCATCATTAAGGCGCCGTACTTCTCCAGTAACGACGGTCGCACGCGCGCTCCCGCTGAGGTTGGTTGGTCAAATTTTCCGCACGCCGAAGTGTTCTCGTCCAAAGACGATCCCTGGTGCGCCGGTATGACGCTCCGCGGCCACGGCGTGGGCATGAGCGGCTGCGGCGCCGAGGGCCAGGCCAACGAGGGCAAGACCGCCGAGCAGATCCTGGGCTACTACTACCCGGGAACATTGATCAGCGTTGCGAAGTGATCACTTCGGGCAGTTCAGCGCCTTGCGCCAGCCCGCGTCCTTCGCCTCCTTCTCAGTGCAGAACCAGCGCTCGCCCTTGGCCGCATCGATGATCGTGGCCTTGTATGACGCGCAGCCTTCGACGTGGTAGATCTTCTCTTTCTTCTTGTCGGTGGAGATGTTGCCCTTGATCAGGCAGCTCTTGCTACTGGAGGACGACGACTTGGCGGACGAGCTGCTCTTGGCTGCGAGCGCGGTCGACGGGCTGAGGATAACGAGAACAGTGAGAAGCGAGAGGAGGCGCATGGCCTATCCTAGCATGTTCTGAATACTCGACCCCGGCGCACGGTCGGCTCAATCCTACGCAGGGTTGCCGCCTCGTGGCGGTGCCGTCACGCGGTTGGTGAAGCAAAGCGAATCATGGCGGCGCGCCTGTTTGAGGCCCGCGCTTCTGAAGGAAGGGCTCGGGCCGAGCTCGCGCCGCCCGCTTTGCGAGCCATTCCGCGTAGGCAACGCCACGCCAGCGGCTGTTTCTTTCTCCACTTTCTTTGCGTCAAAGAAAGTGGAAACCCAAGATCAAGTAAGGACTATACTTTCCCCAATGCTCACCGCCACCCGCCCCTTCTCCCTCGTCATCTTCGGTGCCTCCGGGCACCTGGCGAAGATCAAGATCTATCCGGCGCTCTACGTCCTCTTCCTTAAGAAGCGCCTGCCCGCCGCGTTTAACATCGTGGGCTACGCCCGCACGGCCATGGACCAAGGCGCTTTCCGTACGCTTGTGGGCGATGCGGTGAAGGCTGATTTGGAAGAGGTGAATGCCACGCTGCTCGAAGAGTTCCTGAGTCATGTCCACTACCGTACGGGCCAGTACGACAGCGCCGACGACTTCCAAGCGCTGGCTGCCCAGCTTGCCGATCTCGAAGGCAATAAGGCCGCCGTTCGCCTGACCTACCTCTCCATCCCGCCCGATATTTTCGGCTCGGTACTCGAGAATCTCTCGGCCAGCGGCGTGCGTAATGCCGATTTCCGCTGCATTTTGGAGAAGCCCGTGGGCTACGACACGCAGAGCTTCAGGGTGCTGAAGAAGCAGCTCATGGATTCTTTCAAAGAGTCCGAGATCTACCTGCTCGACCACTACCTGGGTAAAGAGGCCGTGCGCAATCTCTATTACCTGCGCAGCGGCAACCCCATCTTCGAACGCGTCTTCGACCACGAGCTGATGCACCACGTGGAGGTGGCGGCGGTGGAATCCGCCGGAATCGGCAACCGCGCCGGCTACTTCGACAACTCCGGCACGCTGCGCGACATGGTCCAGAGTCACCTGCTCATGGTCTTATCATTGCTCACCATGCGTCTGGGTGACGAGGATGCCATTCAAGCCGGTCGCTACGCCGCACTGAAGGAGTGGTCCATTCCCCAAGGCGATCTTTCCGAGGTGATCATGCAGGCCCAGTACGAAGGCTACGACCAAGAGAAAGACATTGCTCCGGGTTCGCGAACCAATACCTTCGTGGCCCTGCGCCTACAGAGCCGCTGCGATCGCTACCAAGGCATCCCCTTCATTATCAAGACGGGCAAGAAGCTCGATCGGAAAGAGACGCGCATCTCGGTGCAGTTCAAGCCGGCGAAAAACGGCCTGGTGCATAACACGCCGAATCAGCTCGACGTCATTCTGCAGGGCGAGGCCGGACTTCGGCTGCAGTTACAAACCAAGCTTGGTGGTAGCGAGCCTGCCTTCCGCCCGCTCGTTTTGAGTGATCCACTCGTCTGCGTGGGAGATTGCCTTCCGGAGCATGGCCTACTCCTATTGGAGGCGATCAACGGTGTACGTCGCTGGTTCCTCACCTTCGAAGAGGTGGAGGCCTCCTGGGCGTTAGTTGATCCGCTGCAGGCTTATCTGGATCGCCCCGATTCGCCGCTGTCGAAGTACGCCCCCGGTACCCGCTGCCCTGCCGAGGCCGATGCCTGGATCGCCGATCAGGGCAGCCGCTGGCTCTCCTGCTGACTATGACTATCTCTCCGCTGATCATCGCCCCAGACCACGAGCGCTTCGTCGAAGATGCCGCCGCCTTAATTGCCGCCGCCATTCGCGGGGCCATCGACGAGCGCGGGCAGTGTTTTATTGCCTTGTCCGGTGGCTCTACGCCTGGTCCCGTCTATACGCGACTCCCTGGCTTGCCTGGGATCGACTGGTCAAAGGTGGTCATCCTGCTGGCCGATGAACGATGTGTGCCCATGACCAGCGCCGAGAGTACGCAGGGCATGATCATTGAAACCCTACTCAAGCGGCTGCCTGTGCGGCCGCTAAGGTTCGTGGTGCCCGATACGCGTCTCGACCCCGAGCCCTGCGCCGAGGACTATGCCCTGCAAGTGGAGGATGTCCTCGATGTTGAACCGCTCGATTGCTGCGTGCTGGGCATGGGCGACGACGGCCACATTGCCTCACTCTTCCCGCCGCTCAATGAGCTGGCTCAGAGCGCCCTCACGGCTTTTCATGCCGAGCAAGAGACGTTCCCCGTCCGTGACCGCATCAGTCTGACGCTGCCGGTGCTCGCTTCCGCCCGCTCGCCACTACTTCTGCTGTCTGGCGTGAAGAAAAAAGCCGCCTGGGAAGCGATGCTTGCCTCTGCCGAGGGGCAAGAGCGCTGGCCGTTCAAGGCCGTGCTGGCCGGACGCAAGGCGCGCGTGGTTGCGCAGTGGTGATTAGGAGTGTGGTTCCGACCACGCCAAATCCTTGAGGTGCTGCGTCACGCGGCCTGCTTCTACACAGAGAAGATCAAGCCGGTAGCCAATCTCACCCAAGCGCTCTCGCTCCATCCAGGTGCGCGCCGCCCGACTCATGGCCGCGCGCTTGCGGGGCGTCACGTTGATTGCCGGGTCGTAGCCGCCGCGTCGGCGGGCCTTCACCTCAATAAAGGCCAAAACACGGTCGGTTGGGTCATAGGCGAGGAGGTCGATTTCGTCGCGGTCAACGCGAACATTCCGTTCCAGAACCCGGTATCCCAGCAGGCGGATGCGTCGCTCTGCCACCATTTCGCCCTCCCGACCAACGATCTGGTTTGATCGTTCCGAAGGGCGGCCGGTGAGTCGTTCAAGCCAGGTGTTCATGAGCGCACTCTCCCATAGAGGTGTCTGTTCGTCCACCACTTCCCCTCGACAAAGAAGCCAAAGGCATGGTGTACTTTCGTTCACTTATTCCCCGCGTACATGCTCACCAAACTCTTGTCCTTCGCTAATGTTGGCCTGGCCGGCGAACTCGTGACCGTCGAAGTTGGATCCGCCTTGGGTGAATCCCAAATTGTCATCGTGGGCTTGGGCGATACAGCCGTGCAAGAGAGTAAACAGCGCGTGAAGATGGCTATCCGTTCCAGCGGATTCAAGCTGCCGAGCGGCCGTTCCGTCACCATCAACCTTGCGCCGGCCGATCTGAAAAAAGTCGGCCCCCGCTATGACCTGCCGATTGCGCTCGGCCTTTTGATGGCGCACGACCTTATTAACGTGGATGAAAAGTTGCTGTCGTCCACCGCCTTCATCGGCGAACTCGCGCTCGATGGCGGCCTGCGCCATGTGAGCGCCGTGCTGCCGGCAGCCATCGGCTGCCGTGAGGCTGGTATTGCACGCATCGTCGTACCGGCCGCCAATGGGCCAGAGGCAGCGCTCATTCCCGGTCTAGAAGTGGTCGCGGTCGAGACGCTCGGCGAATTGGTGGAGGTGTTGACGGGCCAGCGTTTGCCGGTGGTGGTCACGCCACCCGCTGCGTCCGCTGGCTACGACGCCGGCATCGACTTCGCCGATATTCGTGGCCAAGAGCAGGCCAAGCGTGCCCTCGAGATCGCGGCCGCCGGTGGTCATAATGTGCTTCTAAGCGGGGCGCCCGGTTCGGGCAAAACACTCCTTGCCAAGGCGCTGCGCGGCATCCTGCCGCCGCTGTCTCAAGAGGAATCCATCGAGGTCTCGCGCATTTACTCCGTCGCCAACCTCCTTCCTTCGGACCGGCCACTCCTTACCGAACGTCCGTTTCGTTCGGTGCACCATACGGCCAGCGGGGTCTCCATTGTGGGCGGTGGACAAATCCCCGGCCCGGGTGAAATCAGTCTGGCACATCGTGGTGTCCTCTTTCTGGATGAGGTGATCGAGTTCCCCATTCAAGTGCTCGAAGTGCTTCGCCAACCGCTCGAAGAGCGGACTGTCACCATCACGCGCGCTCAAGGCTCTGTTGCTTTCCCAGCCGACTTCCTTTTGGTTGCTGCCATGAACCCGCCAGACCAGGTTGGGCTCTCGGGGCGTCGCGCCAAGCGCGCCCTGTCTGCACCACTGCTCGATCGCATCGACCTGAGCGTCGACGTACGTCCCGTGCCCATCAACGAGCTGCAGGGGCGGCCCGTGGGCACCGAAAGTACCGCTCAAATCCGCGCCCGTGTGGCTGCTGCTCGCGATCGCCAGTTGGCGCGGTTGGGTGGTAGCGGCATTCGCACGAATAAAGAAATGAGCATCCGCCAGTTGCAGGAGTTTTCGCCGCTCTCGCCCGCCTGCGAACAGTTGCTCAAGACGGCCGCCGAACGCCTGAAGCTGTCGGCTCGCAGCTACCATCGCACCATTAAGGTGGCCCGCACCATTGCCGATCTTGAGAATAGCGACGCCATCGCCCCTGCCCACGTCGCCGAGGCGTTGCAGTATCGCCGTCCGGCGGCATTGGAAGATTGAATGAGGCTGATGATTTGACGGTGCGGCAGGTCGATGTCTAGGCTGCATCCATGAATCTCTCCCGCCTCTCCCTCCTCTCCTTCTCCGTGGCCGCGCTGGTGCCGGCTCTGACGTTAGCTGCACCTGCAACCACGCTCAGTGAGCTGCTCACGCGCGTCACTGCCGACGGCGGCCCTCGCCAGTTCTCACTTCAGGCGACCATCGCCGAATCGCCACTCACGACCGATGTCGTCTCTGTTGCCGTTCGCGGCAAGATGCAGGGCACCGGTACAGGTGCCATTGCCCACGGCACCGTCGCCGTGCAGTCGGAGGGGGAAACCATGCGCTTTCGCATGGCCATGCTTGAGAACACGCTCTATCTCAAGCTCTCCAATGCCGGCGATTCGCAAGATACGCTGGGAATGGAAGACGATTTGGGCGTGAATCCGTGGATTTCCCTCGATATGGGCCCAGAGACAGATCCGCTCTCGCCCTCTGCCGATCTCTCGGTGCTCGACAGTCTGCTTGCCGTGCATGCCACCGCGTCCAACGGGAAGGGTGGCACGATTTACACCATTGGTTTCGTCCCGCGCCCGGCCCTCGCCTTCTCGCAGATGATGGCTGGTGAGTGGTCGCTCTTCGGTGAATCGCCAGACGATCTTGACCTGCGTCGTGCCGACGGCTGGATTCGCGATTCTGTCAGCGTGCTGATGCACTTGGAAGAACTGGCTGACGGCCGAGTGGGCGCCGGTGATTTCTCGTTGAGCGTCGTCGATGGCGAATCGACGTCGGTCACTGTGACCGCTTCGTCCGCACCGCTTAGTCAGTCCTTTACGCTCGTGAAGCCGCTGCTCACCGTGTCGCTGGAGGACGTGCTGGCCAGCCAGGGCATCGACGCCGATTGGTCTTCATTCTTCGAGGGGTCGTCGGAACTGCTGCCGACTGCTGGCCAGGGTGCTGTTCCCGAAGGATGCACGACTGCCGACGTTCGTCGCGGCACTTGCCCGGCCATCTATCAGAGCCGCCGCCTGCTCGACTACTAATCATTCTGCGGCAACGAAAAGAGCCCCGGTCATCGGGGCTCTTTTGATGACGCTGTCGACGGCTTAGTCCAGTACCGGTCCGGTCGGCAGTGAGGGCAGGTCGATCCAGCGGAAATGTCCTACGCCGTCGGTCCATTCGATGTCGCCTAGGTCCACCAGGCTGCCGGGCTGCTGGAACGAGACTTGCAGTGATGGGGCGGTGCCAACCGGAATGGAGACGTCGGCCACTACCGAGATCTCACGCATGGAACCAAGGATATCTTGGCGGCCCTCAGGTAACGGGCAGGTGAGTAGCGTCGGGTTGCTGGAGCTGCGCGAACAGCTGGTCTCTTGGGTATCCGCCAGCTTCAGGCCGATGTTCGCCAGGTCCACGTTGGTTGTGGCCAGGTGCAGCTGTAACGACGTGATGAACAGTTCGGCA
Organism: uncultured Candidatus Peribacteria bacterium; assembly: GCA_964648045.1. GTDB lineage: Bacteria > Patescibacteriota > Gracilibacteria > Peribacterales > Peribacteraceae > JAGOUB01. The sequence goes on along the minus strand of CAZYNU010000002.1, from coordinate 3,632 downwards.
TCGGGCAGCATTTCACCGGCGAAGCTAAAGCGGCCGATCTCGCGTTTTTTGCCGGCTGTGAGCGGCGTGTCTGGCATGGTGCTGCGCACCTCCGTCAATCGTGCCAGGGCAGTCTGACTCGGGGGCTGCACCGGCCGGTCCGACTGCACCATCATCGTCTCGCCGTTGCTGGTGCGCGTGATGGTCGCATAGAACGCCTGTACCAACACAAACTCTTCGCTCACACCGCCGTCACCGGCGGCCTTCAGATCTAGAACGACGCCGAGCTTTGCCTTTTGATTCGCGGCAATCGTGAGCATCTCGCCGTCCTCCGTGCCGCGCCAGATCCTGCGCTTGCCCGGTTCTTCCGCCTGGCGTTGGAGCGTGAAGAGCGGCTGGCCCTTCTCGTCCACGATCGTCACGCCTTGCAGTCCGTTCAATTCGCGGTCAAACCGCACCTCCGCTCCTTGCAGGCGCACTTCCGTATCGCTGCCGAAGTTTCCCTCTGCCACTGGCTGCGTCTTTTGTCCCACCAGGAGCAGGCGGCTTTTTGCCTCCCAGCTCACGGAGGATGACGACGAGGAGGAGCTACTGCTCGTCGATGAAGAGCTAAGGCTGGAGCTGCTCGACGAACTGCTGGTTTCGGAAGAAGTAGAAGAACTGCTGGAGGTGGTCCACTCGTTGTTCTCGGCGGCGCGGAAGGCATCAAGTTCGCCGCGGCTCTCGGCTTCAAAGCCGGCAGCCAGACGTGCCATCTCGCCGCGCGTCAGTGCGTGGTCGTAGCTGGTCGATCCCGGCAAGGTGGTGCCGCGGGCGCGGGCGGCGGAGGCGTAGCGCAGGTACCACTCGCCAACGCTCGGCTGTACGTCGTACGAAAAGAGCAGGGTGAGCATCTTCAGTGCCTCGGCATAGTTCACCGGGCTGGCCGGCCGGAAGGTGCCGTCTGGGTTGCCCGACACGACGCCCAGTGCTTTAGCAGTGCATACTGCCGCCGAGAACCAGTCCGAAGCGCGCACGTCGGGGAAGCAATTGGCTGCCGCTCCGGCGTCGACGCCGCCCTTGAGCCGCATCACGATCGTCGTGAACTCGGCTCGATTGAGCGTGCGATTGGGGCGGAAGGTGCCGTCGGGATTTCCTTCAAGTACACCCTCGCGCGTCAGCAGGCTAATGCCCACCGATTCCGGCGTGCTGAACGGTCCGTCTTCGTACTGGCCGGAGATGTCCGAGAAATCGAGTGCGGCACCGGCCGTGAGCGGCATGAGTGCGAGCACTACGGTGGAGATGAGGCGTTTCATAGTGGGGTCACTCTACCATGCGACGCATGGTCACTCTCTTGCGACACAAAAAACCCCCGGTTTCCCGGGGGTGTGCGTTCTGCGGATTGAGATTGAATCAGCGCGAGATTGAGACGGTCGCGCCACCTTCTGCCAAGGGAGCGGCCACCGTTAGACGGTTTTGCGCGTCCACCGAGATGACGTACAGCGTGCCCGTGCCCGTCGTCGGCGCTAGTGGATCAAAGGGGATGGCTGGCAGATATTTGCCATCCTTCGTTAGGGCCGTCAGGTCGATGCCGTTTTTACACGACTCGGCGCCGGTTTTGCAGATGCCCTTTGGAGTGGCGGTCACGCCGGCCGGCAGCGCCTTGGTGTCGGCGTAATACTGATAGACCGCGCCGAGGACGGCGTTCACGTCCTTGGTGCGTTGCATGTTTCGTGCCTGATCCAGTTTCTTCGCCGGTTGAATGGCGACGATCACAATCAGCGCGAGAATGGCAATGATGCCAACAACGAGCAGGAGCTCGATCAGGCTGAAGCCCGGGCGGGAGCGGAAGGTCATGGCAGAAGGGGGAAAGAAGGAAGTTCGATTCGAACACGGATCAATGCGCGTACAAGTATAAAACGGCGCCCGCCCGCTTCACCTTGACCGCGCCCGTCCGTGATGACCCCTTCACCGACTCTCTTCGTCGGCTTGCCACTGAATCACAAAGGCCTTGGCACCGGACCTCGGGCGGCTGTAGAGCAGCACCGAGCGTCGATCGGTCGCCACCACGGCTGCGCCGTCGGTATCATTGGAGTCAGTCGTCACGTTCTGGATGGTTGCGCCCGCCAATGTCACGCGCAGATCCGCCATCGTTGCGCCTCGCCCGGAGCCGGCGTGCGTCACTGTCAATGTTCGTGCCGATCCATGCCGTTCGAGCGTGAGGCCCGCTCCGCTCGTGGCACCGGCATCGTGTGTCGGCCGACCGTCGGCAGCCAAGTCGATCCACTCTCCTTCGCCGCGGGCGGTGCCGGTCGGACCCACGCGCACCAGGCGATCAGGTCGCCCGCCGCGATCTTCCAGCCGTTCAACGTCGATGCGTGCGCGGGGTGCGCCGCCCACCAGTTGGTCACAGCCACCGGGAGCTTGGCTCACATGCAGCAGCACCGAAGCATGGCGCCAGTCGGCGTTGCTGGCTTGCGTATCGTTTAGGTGGCTGATGAGCACAAGATCGTGCGCACCAATACGAATGCGTCCGTCGAGGGCGTATTCCCCCAGATCACGTGCCAGTGCATCTCCCTCGGGCAGGCGGTCACCATCTCGTAGCAGTTGCAGATGTTGGCTGTCGCTTGTAGCCGTGCGCGCGTACGTTGAGCCGTCGGTGGCCTGTAGGCGCCACGCTATTGTGGCACCGACAGGGAGCGACACCAGCGTACGGTTGTCGGCCTGCGTGACTGCGGTTTGCCGGTCGCGCAGGGGTTTGCCGCCAAAGATTGGCCGCCACGGTCCCCCGTCCACGCTCGCGGCGAGTGTCACCGGCACGCTCGCGACGCCATAGCGCAGTTGGCTGCCAAGTGTATACGCCGCCACCGAGCCACTAGCCGTCAGGCGAATCGTGCCACCGTCGAGCGTAAAGCGATCGGCGCAGGTTCCCGTTCCCGTGGCAACGATCGGTGTCAGGCTGCTTGCCGAGGAGCCAGTGTTTGATGCGCCGTGGGCGGGTACAGAAAGTTCCTGCCAGAGCGGCAGGGCGGTGCCAAAGGTAACGGCGATGATGCCGATCGTGAGAAAGAGTTCGGTCGTCGAGACGGCGCGGCGCTGCATGAATCGGGAGTGGGTATTGGTTTCTCATTAGTATAAGGCCAAACGATCGTTTCCTCCAGGCGAAGAACCCATCAAAATACCGTCCGGTCAATGGCGGCGGACAGGTTCGGAAAAAGATGCTTGACTCCAATTTCCCACTGGGTAGGATGGCTCCTGCTTCCGCCCTGGGCAACTGGGGAGCGGAGGCAGCGTCGGCTCATTCACAGCATCGTGCAGGTGAGATAACTCTAAAAACGAGATGCCGCTGCCTTCGGGCACGGACATTTCACTATTTACTTTGAACTATTCGTGCGTCGGCTTCGGCCGGCCACGACACCAACGTTGGGCTACCTCTTTAGCGAGGTACCCAATTCGAAGCCAACAAGCTTCTTCTTTTCGAAGAGTTTGATCCTGGCTCAGAGTGAACGTTGGCGGTGCGCCTAAAACATGCAAGTCGAGCGCCCAGCACCCTGTCCTTCCTTTGGAGGGTAGAGTGCTGGGAGCGGCAAACGGCTGCGTAACACGTGGGTACCTACCTCGAACTCAGGGATAACCCGCCGAAAGGCGGGCTAATACCGGATGGTCCCGAAAGG
>CAZYNU010000001.1:0-86747 GCA_964648045.1 uncultured Candidatus Peribacteria bacterium | reverse complement strand
GCCTCAGGAGAGACGGCAAACAAACACAAAAAGGCCACGTGAGTGGTCTTTTTGCTTGTTCTAGGCGATTTACACGCGGGCCAACAGTGCCACTTCCTGCAGGGCACTCCGTACTTCCCATAGTGAGCGGATCCAGCCGGTCTCGTGATACGAAATGCCGCGGGACGCGCAGAATTCACGAACGATTGCGCCGGCGCGCCGCAGGTTGACGCGGGGCATGTGCGGGAACAGGTGGTGCTCGATCTGATAATTGAGACCGCCGTACCAGAAGTCGGTCAGCGGGTGCCCTTTAATGTTGCGCGACGTGAGCACTTGCTCGCGCACGAAATCGATTTTGGCATCGGCGCCGAACATCTCCATGCCTTTGTGATTCGGGGCGAAGACCATTCCCAGATAAGCGCCGAACAGTAGTTGGTGCACGACGATGAAACCCAACGCTTGTAGGGGCGTAAGTAGGAGAAAGAGCAGGCCGAAGTAACCGATAAAGTGTGCGGTATACAGCGAGAGGTCCAGCCATGTTTTCCGCAGTGGTTGAGAGAAAAAATAGCGCAGGCCCGTGAGTCGAAGCGAGATAGAGACCAGTGGCAGCAGCAGTGGGAACAGCCAGTGCTGGTAGCGGACGCACCACAGCTTCCAGCCCGTTTTTTGCTGTGCTTGCTCTTCCGAGAACGCAATCATGGGAAAATCGATGTCCGGATCGTGTCCCTCGCGGTTCGGATGGGCGTGATGGCGGTTGTGCTTTTCGACCCAGCTTTGCTTGCTGATGCCCACGAGAAAGCTGCATGGGTATCCGATGGCGTCATTCCATCGTGAGCGCTGAAAGATTTGGTAGTGCCCGGCGTCGTGTCCCAGTAGTCCGATCTGTCCGTAGACGAATGCCATGTACACGGCGTCGAGAATGAGCAGCCAGACATTGTCCGTTAGAAAGAGAACGGCGATGCCGACAGTCCAGAGCAGGGCTGTGACGACGATCTTGGTGGCGAAGCGGCTGGGGCGTCGTTGCAGTAATCCCACGTCGCGAATGCGTGTTTGAAGCGTGGCAAAATCGCTCGTGGCGGCGAGGTTGGGAGCAGTGGTCATGCGTGCCCAAGTCTAACAGCGTCGGCGGAAGACGAACAGACGGTGGCCCGTCTTTAGCGCAATTGTTGCAGTCGCTCCTTGGCGCTCTGCAAATTGGGATTCAAGGTGAGGGCCGATTCCAGCGCTTGGCGCGCTTCGTCGCGGCGGCCCGAGGCGCCGAGTGCCAAACCGAGCAGATCGAAGCTGCGGCCGTCCTGCGGCCAGCGCTGGGTGGCGGCTTGAGCAATAGAGAGGGCGCCGGGTAGATCTTGCGCTTGGATGGACAGCGTCACGGCGCGTTCGGCATCGGTGACGGTGGCGTCATCCAGGGCGGCGAGGGCTTGGGCATGCGTTAAACCCAAGAGAGTGTCGGCCGAGGCGATGGCCTCTTCTAACAACGCCTCGCGTACGGTGCGCTCCGGCTTGAAGCCATTTTTCAGAGCGTTGCTCAAAAACGTGACGGCATTGTGATGGTCGCCGGTGCCTGCGTAGGCGCGGCCGAGATAGTACTGCGTTTCGGGCTTTTCAGGATCGAGACCGTAGGCCTGGTTGAGTGAGACGAGCGCTGTGTCGGGCGTGCCTGCGGAAAGCTCGCAGAAGCCGCGCACGATCCATGCGTCGCGGTAGTCGGGTTGCTGTGTGGTCACTTGGGAGAGTAACGGTAGGGCCAGGGGGCACTCTTCGATTTGCGCCAGTGCGCGGCCTAGTAGTGTGACCAGGTGGATATTGGGACTTTGCGGGAATAGGGCGAATTCGTCGTAGGCGCCGCGGAGCACGGCGGCGTAGTTCTTCAGCAGGGGTTCGCTGCCGGTTTCTACGGCGGCCAACGATTGCTGGGCGGAGGTGTGGTCGCCTTGCAGGATGGCCAGCAGCGCCGAGGCGTAGTGTTTCTGGGGTGAGTTCTCGGGCAGGGCGGCAACGCCGGTTTGAGCTTTGGCAATGTCGCCGGCGCGCAGGGCGATGACGATTTCTAACAGTTCGATATCGGTGCCAGTGGCGCCGGCCTCACGCATGCGTGCAATGGTGTCCGCGAGGGCGTCCTTATCGCCGAGTTGCAGCTGTGCCTGCGCCAGCTTGCGCAAGGCAGGCAGGCCGCCGCCGGCTGTGACGGACTGGGCGTACGCCTCGCGGGCCGCGGCCCAGCGGCCTTGGACGGCCTGCACGTCGCCCGCGCGCATGGCCATGAGGGCGGTGTCGCGTGGATCGATGGTTTCGATGACGGGCAAGACACTCGTTCGCTGGCTGCCGGGGCGGACAGTGCCGGTGAGTCCGCGCGTGCTGGCTTTCAGTTGCCATAAAAGGCCGACAATCAACGCCACCGTGCAGGCGAGCGCGAGCACGACGGGAAACAGGAAGCGGCGGGCGGAAGCGGGCACGGGTGGTCGGGGGAATGCCGCCGGAGTGGGGCGGGACTCACGATAGCAGATCGCGTCGTTGTGCGCAGAGGCTTCCGACGTAGTCGAGAAGTGCCCCGGCGGCATCTAGTCCCGTCTCTTTCTCGAAAAATTCGAAGCCTGGTCGGCGGTTTACCTCCAGTACTACCGGACCGTCGGCCCGGTCGCGAATGTCTACTCCGGCGAACTCGCGGCGCAGGGTGCGGGCGGCAGTTTCGGCCAGCGTCACCACGTCGGGCCGGTTGCTGGCAGGTACTGGAGCCAGGGTCGAGCCCACCACGTTGGTGCGGAAGTCACCGGCGGGTGCGCGGCGTTTGAGGACCATTGGCAGCGCTTTGCCACCGACCACCAGCACGCGCCAGTCTTCATCGGCGGGCAGCCACTCTTGTATTTGCCAGTGGCCGGATGTTTCGGCCGTTAGCTGCATGCGGCACTCCGCTTCGTTCTTGGCCAAGAAGACATGGCGGCCCATACTTCCGAACGTGCCCTTCACCACGCAGGGAAAGCCCAGATCGTGCGCGAAGGCCAGGGCGTCGTTGTGGTTCTCGGTTTGGAGCGTGCGCGGTACGGCCACCCCGGCCGCGGCTAGGCGCACTGTGTCGTGCATCTTTCCCACGGCGTAGCCCTCATCCACGAGGTTTTGGTCTATCACAATCTTCCCGGCGTCGGCGAAGAGTCTGGCGACGGTGAGCGTCTCGGAGATGAACGGTAGAAATGTGCGCAGGACCACGACGTCGTATTGCGCCAGTAGATTCTCACCCTGCGCCGTGAGGAAGGGGGGAGTGCTGCAAAACTGGAGTTCGGCCATGCTGCGGCAGACCACGGTGCATCCGCGTGCTTGGCCGGCCTCCAGGGCGCGACGGACGGCATACGCGTCGTTGGATTCCAGCCAGAGGATGCGGGGAGCGCGCATGAAAACAGGGCCATGATCGGCCCTGTGTGAAGACGACGTCAACCGTCGCTTACTCGGTAACCTTCTTACGGCGCTTGGGTGCGGGCTTCTCCTCTTCTTCTAGTGCAGGAGCGGCTTCTTCGGCCATAGCGGGGCTCAGTTCGCCATCGGTATTGCGGCTGGGCTCCAGCAAGATATCGCGGGCAGCAGCCTCGGCGAGGTGCTTGGGGATGACGGCCTCGACGGCGCCCCAGTTGGCGTCGCCCTTCGTGGGTAGCAGGATCGTCACTTGGTCGCCCACTTCGGCACGATAGAACGTGACGGAGGCAAGGAGAACGCGGAAGGCTTTGCCCTCGGCAAGCACTTTGTACTGGCCGTCTTCCTGAATAAGGACGCCCTTGGCTAGGCGGCGGTCGATGGGGGCGATTTGCTTGTAGACGAACTTACCTTCGTCGGTGATGGTCAGCTTCATGCCGTCGCCTTCCACAAGCTTGCTCTTACTGGCGTAGTTGGCGGGCACCGGGTAGGTCTGGCCGCCGGCGTCGATCATGTTCTGGCCGTCGAAGGCGCCCTCGATGATGCGGCCGCTCACGGACGCGCCGGGGGTGGCCATGCGCGAGGCGCGGGCGGTGAGGCGATCGCGCGAGGCGTCGGCTACGCCGGTGAGATCGCGGAGCATGGCGTTGGCCGTCTTGAGCGACGACATGGCGCTATCGATCAGCTCCTGAATTTGGATCAGGGAATCGTTGGACATCGGAACGGAGGGAAGGAATATCAGAGCGTCGATTCCTCAACCTGAAGGTCCGTGGACCGGAGCGCGGAGTGCATCTGGGTGTCTGTCAGGAGTCCGGGCTGGGCGCCGATGGCGCCGACGACGCTTGCTCCGTTTATCGTACCTGCACGCAGCGCTGTTGGCAAGTCGTGGCCAGTGGCCAGAGCCCAGGTGACGCCGCATCCAAACGCATCGCCGGCGCCCGTCGTGTCCACCACTGGAGCGGGCAGGATGGGGCAGACGAAACGGCGCTCGCCGTCGGTGGCAATGACGCCGCGCTTGCCGTCGGTGATGCAGACCACGGCCGGGCAGGCGGCCGCCAGTCGCCGTAGGGCTTCTTCGGCGTCGGCCGCGCCGGAGAAGGCGATAGCCTCTTCTTTATTTAAGAGCAGCACGTCGGTGCGGGCGAGGAGGCGTTGGTTCTCCGGGTCGTTCATGCCCTCGCCCACCTGCGAGCCGCCGGGGTTCCAGGTGAGCCGCGCCTTCGCCTCGTCCAAGGCATCGGCGATCGACAACTCCAGTGCGTCGCTGCCGGGTTGGAGCCGATTCAAGTAGACCACGTCGGCTGCTGCCAGCATGTCGGCATCGAGGGCGATGGGGCGAAGATGGGCGTTGGCGCCCGCGCCCGAGATGATGACGCGCTCGCCATCGGCGGCGGAGAAGATGGTGGAGAAGCCGGTCATGTCGTTCTCCGAGACGCTGATGTCGCCGGCGTCGACTCCCTCTTTAGCCAGTTGATCGAGAACGAGGTGTCCCCACTGGTCGTCACCGATTACCGCGCAGACGGCTGAGAGTAGCCCCAGGCGCCTCAGGCCCGTGGCGCTGTTGCAGGCACCACCACCGCTGCGTCCGTGCACGGCCGTGGCGGCAATCTTGCCGCCGAGCGGCAGGTGCAGCACCCGCTGGCCGTCGTGCTCGACGGTGCCGGCGGCGGTGGTGATGAATAAGTCGAAGGTGGCCCCGCCGATGGAGAGCGAACGCAGCGGCTTGGCGGTCGTTTTCTTCATGGCCTCAGGGAAGCGGAAGGCGCGAGCGGCGGCGGAACGACCACTGCATGGCGCCGGCTACCAGGCCCGCGGCAGCAAGGGCGGCCCACACCCAGCCGGCCGGGCCAGAGCCCGTGGTGTTGGGTGGCAGCGGCGCGCCGCCGTGGCCCAGGTCGGTGCCGGGGAGCGGGTTGCCCAAGCCGTTGGGCGTGCCCTGACCTACTGCGCCTAGCTCTGTGAGTGGATTGCCGCCGGCGATGGGCATGAGTTCCACGTAATACGTGAGACCGTTAATCAGGTCCGCGATCACGTAGGAGTTGCTTGCACCTACGGCAGGTAACGTGCGTTGCTCCGTGAGGGCGTCGGGACGCAGGCCGAAGCGCAGGCGGTAGTTGCTTACGGGAATGCCGGCGGGTAGCCCGTTCCAACGCAGGACCAGGGCGCCATCGGCAGGTTGGATGGTGAGGCCTAGGCCAAGAGAGGTCTGGCGGGCGGTGGCGCTGAGATCGCTCTCCAGGTCGCCTACCACGGCCGAGACGGCGAAGCTGTAGGGTTGGCCGGGCTCTAGGTCTTTCACGTTGGCGGTGGTCGTGAGAGGTGACTCGGACTGGCGCGTATCGAGGGCGTAATCCCATTCGCCCTCCTTCTCGCCGATGTAGATGCGATAGCCGTCAACCGTGCTGGGGCTGGCTGTCCAGGTGACTTCCATCAGTTGTCCTTTGGGGGCCACGCGCACGTTTGTGGGTGCGGCCGGCCGGATGCCAAGGGTGACGAGCAGGCTGCCCGTGTTGCCCACCAGATCCACGGCGGCGCCCGATACTTGGTACATGCCCGCCAGTGCGGCCGTGAATTTTGCTTGGTAGAGGGCCGAGCCCATGGGCATGAGTGTGAGGGTCTGCGTCACGTTCTTGCTGTCGGTCAGCTTGATGATGGCCTTGGTCACATCGGTGGCGGCGGTCTTGAGCGAGGCGGTTACCTCCTGGCCGGCGACGGGTCGCTCCGGCGCGAAGGAAATGAGATCGATCTTGGGGGCCTCGGCGTCGACCTTGAGACGGAGGGTAGGGGAGCGGAAGCGGCCGGTGTCGTCACTGATGCTGATGGCGATATCGGGGCCGGTGCCAATGTGGACGGTCAGGGCAAATGAGCCATCGTCGCCGGTGGCTCCTCGGGCAATGGCCAGGCCACCACTAGAGACGATGTTGGCCAGCACCGGCCCCTTGCCGACGATCGTCACGCTGGTGCCACCCACGGCGCTGCCCTGAGCGGGGCTCTCAATGCTAATGGTGCCGCCTCCGCCTGGACCTTGGCCCGTGACGGTGATGGTGGCGGTGCCACGAATGGACCCGTCTTCACTGTCTTCGACCGTGACGGTTTGTGTGCCGGGAGTTGAGAGCTTGAGCGCGAGGGCGAACGTTTTCACGCCTTGGTCCTTGGCGACGAACTGGTAGGTGTCGTCCAGACCCGGCAGCTCGGCCAGGGGGTCGCTTGAGCGGAAGCGCACCTTGCTGACGTACGAAGGTACCACGGCGCCGTTCTTGTCGACGGCGCGGACGGTGAAGGTTTGGGCCTCAATACCGGCGGCGAGTGTGCTTGGCAGTAACACTTCGAAGCGATCGACGACGGTGGGTACCGGTGGCGTGAGTTGGGCCGTGAAGACGGGAGGGTCGTCGTCGCCACCCATGCCGCCACCCACGGAAACCGTAAGGACGTCGTCTAGCGTTTGGCCACTCACGAGGTCAGTGGCGCGGAGTGTCATTTGTCCTGCTTGCACGGCGGTTACATAGAAACGTTGCCAGCCCTCGGCGTCGGTGTGGGCGTCGATCTTGGTGACGACGTCACTGGTACGGCTGGGCACGAGCGCCAGCGGCCGATCGGGGACGCCGTTGCCGTAGCGATCGGTAAGGTGCACGGCCACGGCCAGGCTGTCTTGACCATCGGCCTGCAGCGAGGTGCGATCACCAGCCAGCTGCGAGACCGACATGGACGGCTGGTCTGGGTAGACGGTAAAGGCCGATTGCGTGCCGGTGGGTTGGCCGCCTTGTACCAGCGTGGCCGTGTAGCGGCCGGCACGCGTGAGATCTTCGCCGCGCATCACGGCTTCGGCCGAGCCTTGGGCGTTGGTGGCGGCGGCGATGGTGCGAGTGCCTGTCGGACCGGCCACTTCGATGGTGTAGGCAGAAGAAGGAGAAAGGCCGTAGAGGTCGATGCCCAGGCTGAGACCCGCGACGGAGTCGGCCACCTCCAGTGCGCCCGCTGCAAAGACGGCTCCGGCGGTAGGCAGGAGGAGGGCAAGGAAGCCGGCGGCGAGGGAGGCGCGGCGCATCGGTCGATTCAGCGCGCACTCTAGCAGTTGCGCTCCGTTCAGCCTCTACCAACGGAAAATGTTTCTACGCCGTGTCCAGCGATGACGCGCCCGGCGGTCGCGGCCCAGCGGGCCGAACGCTACGATTGGCCCATATGCGACGGCGCCTCCTCCTGCTCTCCGCTCTCGTCTTTCCACTTCTGTCGGCGTGCGGCACCACCACCCGCACCACCACCGTGACGGTGGCTTGCCAGAGCCGTTTTTGGAACGGCGTGGTGGGCACCTGTTTGCCGCAAGGGTGGCACGCGGTGGACCCGGCGTTGCTTCAAGAGAATGGTCTGCCGCCCGAGGTGGTCGCCGCCTTCCAGGCCGATACCGATGTGTCGGGGATTTTTCCCACGGTGACCGTGACGCGGCAGGTGATGCGCACACCCATGACGGCCGCGCAGTTCTCGGAAGCGAGCGTGACGGCCGTGTCGGTGCTGCCGGAATACAAGCGTCTTGATCAGAAGGCCGTCTCTGTGGATGGCCAAGAAGTGGCGGTGCATGTCTACAGCGCCCAGCTCCGCCCCGACCGTCCGGTGCAACGCTATTACCAACTCAGCACCGTCAGCGGTCGCAGCGGCTTCACCTTCACGGGGGCACTCCCGCTCTCGGTGGAGACACCTTTAGAGCAGAAGGTTTTGCTCATCCTTCAGAATGCCACCTTCCGCGAGCCGGTGGCCGCTCCTGCCGCCGCCGCGGAGTAGTTTGGTCTGGTCCGGCGGTGGCGCTACACTGCGCCTGCTTTCCGGTGCCGTAGCCAAGTAGTAAGGCAAGGGTCTGCAAAACCCTCATTCGCGGGTGCGATTCCCGCCGGCACCTCCATTCTCCTCCCTATGGCCACCATTGAAGACTTTGAGAAGATCGACATTCGCATCGGTCGGGTGCTTTCGGTGGAGCCGTTTCCGGAGGGGAAGTATTCGACGCACGTCTTGTCTGTGGATCTTGGTCCTGAAGTAGGAGTGAAGAAGTCGTTGGCGCGGCTGGCTCCTTTGTATGGGGTAGAGATTGTGGGGCGGCTTGTTGGCTGCGTGGTGAATTTTCCTCCTCGTCAGATTGGGAAGCATCAGTCAGAGGTTTTGACTCTTGGTTTTCCTGATGCTGAGGGGAATACGGTGTTATTGGGGGTGGATCGGGAGATTCCTGTTGGGGGTCGGCTCTACTGATTGGTTTCCACTTTTGTCGCACGCCAAACGCTCCATCTTTCGGGCTTGTGCCTCATCACTGGTTTCCACTTTTTGTCAGGCGCGACAAAAAAGTGGAGCAAAAAACGCTGGCGCGCCGAGCCCACCTCCATGGTTCTGCTTGGTGGTGACGCCCTCCCGAAGGTGGCCGTCTGACTTCGTGCCCCTTCACCCCCGGCACGGCGCACACGCCCCTCCGCAGGCAAAGACGCCACCGTGCGCCGGAGGCGAATCGTGATGTGCAACTGGGACTTCTTGTCTGGGGCGCAATCCTCTATTCTGTGTCGCAGTGGGGCTGTAGCTCAGTTGATAGAGCATCTGATTTGCAATCAGAGGGTCAGGGGTTTGAATCCCCTCAGCTCCACCATTACTTGCTCAATTCCATGGCTAACATTCGAGCCGTCGCGATGGTGGCCGATCACGGTCGTATTTTGCTCATGCGTCGTGTGAGCAAAGGCCGGGAATATTACGTGTTTCCTGGCGGGGGAGTGGAGACCGGCGAGTCACTGGTAGAAGCGGTGAAGCGGGAGGTGCAGGAAGAAGCGTCGTTGGAGGTGGAGATTAAATGGCCGCTCTATCACCATGTCTACGATGATGGTTCGGAGCACTGGTTCTATCTCTGCCGGTACGTTTCTGGCTCCCCACAGCTCGGCCAGGGCAATGAGATGGACGCTATGCGCGCGAATCCCAGTGAGCTCTATGAGCCGCTTTGGTACGAGATCAATCGGTTACCCGAGCTCCTGGTCTATCCGTTAGAGATCCGCGATTGGTTCATCGCAGACTATCGTGCAGGCCTTAGTCGCCGTGAACCGAGACAGGCGAACATCGCTCTCAAGGATCTGCGGCGTTCCATCTGAGTGAGACATTGGAGTTTGAATCCCTCAGCTTCACATCCTTGTCAGGCTCACCATTTAGAATCGTAACCCTGCTTCACGTAGAGGCCGATGTAGGAGTTCAGGCCTCTTCCTGCCTTGGCCAATCTTTTCATTGTCTCAACATGCTCTGCACCTGCCGATGTATAGGTGTACTTATAAGTTCTCTCCTTCCCCTCCCTAAATCGCACGATGATGAAAGTGTCTCCAATTTCATATGCCTCAACGCCTGAGTCGCCACTGAGATTGAGATAGGGTTGCATGAGATGGGGTGGAAAAAATGAAGGTCAAATGACACTCACGAGAGCGATGATTGTCTAAGTCCATTTTGATGTAAAATCAAAGGACTTAGGTGTACTAACGTATCAAATTTTTTGGCTTAAATTAAAGGAAAAACTAAGTGTACGTAGGTTCACCTTTTATGAAAACATATAGCGTATAATTCTTGGCCACTTTTTAGAAAAACTACGATGCTTTTGCGTGAAGAGATTCCTCTATACTCCCGCCACCATGCGCACCATCTCCGACACCCTCGCCCTCTTCCCGCACGCCCACGGCGGCGGGCTCACGACCCAGCAGGCCGCTGAGAGCCAACAGAAATTCGGCAAGAACACGCTGACGCCGCTGCCCAAGGAGTCGGCGTGGTCCAAGTTCATTGCCAAGTTTGAGGATCCGATCATTCGCATCCTGCTCTCGGCCTCGCTCATCTCCATGACGGTGGATCTCTTCAAGATGGGCGCCGGTTACACGCTGCCGCTGGGCTTTGTGGCAGCGATGGTGGTGATCTTCGGCGGCATCGTGCTGCTCAAGCGCAGTCGCTGGCTGGTGTTCGCTTTCCTCGGTTTTGCCGTGGCGCTGCTCTGTGCGGGCTTGGCGTTGGGTCATCTGCTCTACGAAGGCGTGGCGGTGATGGTGGCGGTGCTCTTGGCCACGGGCGTGGCCTTCTTGAGTGAGTATAAGAGCGACCGCGAATTTGAATTGTTGAACGAAGGGAAGGAGCCCCCGGCGGTGAAGGTGGTGCGTAACGGCCTGCAGACCACCGTCCCCGCGCACGAGATTGTGGTGGGCGACATCGTGTTGCTCGGTACGGGCGACGAGGTGCCCGCCGACGGCCGGGTGCTGGAGGCAACCGATCTTAACCTGGATCAGTCGCTGATGAATGGCGAATCTGAGCCATCCGCCAAGCTCCCTGCCGAAGCTGGGAAGGTGGCGGGTGGACCGGGTGAGGTCGATTGCGTCTACCGCGGCACCTACGTGGTAGAGGGTATTGGCCGCATGCTCGTGACCGAGGTGGGCGACGCCACCGAATTCGGCGTGATTGCGCGCAAGCTTGCGGGCGAAGAGGGGACCGACGAGGCCGGTGGCCGCGTGCGCGACAAGCTCTCCATCAGCAAGGAGCCCACGCCTCTGCAGCGCAAGCTGGAGGGATTGGCCCGTCTTATTAGTCGTGTGGGGTATACCGCCGCCGCCGTTGTCTTTACGGTGCTTGTGGTTGGCGGCATCCTTCGCGGCGATTTGGCTTTGCCGGCCGCCGGAGCCGATGCCGGCGCAGTCTGGTTCCAGAACCTGTCGCTCCTCCTGGAATACTTCGTGTACATGGTGGTGATCGTGGTGGTGGCCGTGCCCGAGGGTCTGCCCATGAGCGTGACGGTGTCGCTGGCGCTCGCCATGCGCAAGATCACGCGCAGTAACTGTCTTGTGCGTCAGCTCGTCGCCTGCGAGACGGTTGGTTCCACAACCATCATCTGCACCGACAAAACCGGCACGCTCACGCAAAACCGCATGACGGTGGAGAAATTGGCGATCGACGGTCACTGGCTGACCGATGCGAACGCTTCTGTGGACCCAGGCGACAAAGCCCCCGAAAAGCTCACGGCCACCGAGTGGGTCAGCCTGATTGCCGCCGTGAACTCCACGGCCTATTTGGAGGAAAAAGACGGCAAGACGATGGTGGTTGGCAGCTCCACCGAAGGGGCGCTGCTGCGCTGGCTTGCCGCCCGCGGCACGGCCTATGGCGATCTGCGCCTGCGCTTCCCGCCCATGGTGGTGTTTCCGTTCTCGTCCGACCGCAAGCGCATGACGACCGTGGTGCACTGGGGTGGCCGCGCGGCCGTGCTCTGCAAAGGCGCGCCCGAGCGCATCATCGCCTCGTGCACGCATGTGATGAATGACGACGGTTCGGTGCAGCCGTGGGACGCTGAACAGCGTAAGGCCACGGAGGCCATGCTCCACGAGGCCGCCGGCCAGGCCATGCGCACGCTCGCTTTTGCGGTGGCATTCCTGCCCGACAAGGCCGCCGCCGAGGGGCTCCGCGGTCGCCGTGACGAGGCCGAGAGCGGCCTGACCTACGTTGGCTTCGCGGCCATTCGCGACCCGCTTCGTCCGGAGGTGTACGACGCCATCGCTGAGTGCCGCCGCGCCGGCATCAAGGTGCAGATGATCACGGGCGATACCATCGACACGGCCCGTGCCATCGGCCGCGAGATTGGCCTGCTGGAAGACGCCGATTCCATCGTGCTCACCAGCGCCGAATTTAATGCCATGTCCGACGAGGAGCTGACGGCGATTCTCCCCAAGTTGCGCATCCTCGCCCGCGCCCAGCCGCTCGACAAGCTGCGCATGGTGAAGCTGCATCAGGCGCGCGCCGAGGTGGTGGCGGTGACGGGCGACGGCACCAACGACGCCCCTGCGCTCAAGCAGGCCGACGTGGGTCTGGCCATGGGCATCGCCGGTACCGAAGTTTCTAAAGAGGCCAGCAAACTGGTACTCCTCGATGACTCCTTTGCCACCATCGTGAAGGCCGTGTTCTGGGGACGCGCCCTGTACGAGAATATCCAGCGATTCATCTTGTTCCAGCTGACGATCAACCTGAGTGCATTGGGCATTACGCTCATTGCCCCGTTCCTCGGTTTCCGCGCGCCCTTCACGGTGCTGCAATTCCTCTGGATTAACGTGATCATGGACACGTTTGCTGCCCTGGCACTGTGCTCCGAGCCGCCGCGCAAGGCGCTCATGCTGCTGCCCCCCAAGCGTCGCGACGAGTCGATCGTCACGCCGTCCATGCTGCGCACGCTCGTCTCCACCGCCGCGTTCTACGCCGTCGTTATGTTAGGTCTGTTGTGGCTCATGCGCGGCACGCCCGAAATGCCCGGCCTCTTTGCCGGCGGCGAGTGGCTCATGGGTGAGGACGGCTCGCTCACGGGCCTCACTGCCCGCCAGGCGACGATCTTCTTTACCACCTACGTGCTCTTCCAAGTGTGGAACCTGTTCAATACCCGCTCGGTTCGCACCGATGCCAGCGGCTTCCGCGACCCGCTCTCGAACCGGCCCCTCTTGCTCATCGCACTGCTCATCGTGGCGTTGCAGGCTCTTATTGTCACCGTGGGCGGCGACCTCTTCCAGGTACAACCGCTCGCGCTCGTCGATTGGCTGTGGATCACTGTGGGCACCGTGAGCGTCGTGATCTTCGCGGAGGGCGTTCGTCGCATTCGTTTGCTCTTTGGGGAGCGGTAAGTGGGTTATTTGACGAATTTTTAGAATAGTCTCTATAATCCTTTTAGCGTCCCATCCTTCGTTCGTTCGCCCATTGGAGAATCGTTATGGCCTTCGTCCGCGTTTACGGCCTCAGGCCGACCACGCCCCCAGGTGATCTTATCGCTTGGCGGAGCAGGTTTATGGACATGGTACGGACCCTTCCGGGTCAGTCGGACCCCTGTGTGCACGTGAGCTTCCCATCGGATCTTCTCGAGCAATTGGGTAACGAGATCACGATCATCGTGGAGGGGATCCGTACCGTCTGCGGCGATGGGCTGAATAGCGCCTATCGTGATCGTCTGGCGCTCGATCTCGCATCTGTGTTGTCAGAATCGGCACAGCCCAGGCCCGAGCGGGTCCATGTGGTTGTACACCTGGAGCAGATGAGTGGCGTCATCATCGCTCCGACTCCCACTAAGCTGTAATCGTCGTGGTTCCTATCGCCTGGCCTACCGGCCAGGCGTTTTTTAGACGCCGAAGTCGTTTGGCTTCGGTGCTCCACCTACAAAATATGTCAGAAAATGGAAGAGAACATCGGTGGATTGCGTGATTTCCGCGATTGTCCAAAAGAAGATCGCCAGCGCGATGTAGACCACCACCGCGTAGATGCCGCCGATTGCTTTGGTCCACGGCGGCTCACCCATAATGTCGCCAATCGCCTCCCGGTGCATGATCATCAGGAAGGGGCCGATGAGGCCGGCGGCATAGAGCAAATAGACACCCATGGGTCAGGCGGCGAGCGCCTTCTCCACCTGGCGCTTCAGTTCTTCTTTTGGCTGCGCGCCCACAAAAAATCCAGCCGGTTGTCCGCCCTTGAACACGAAGAAGCTGGGGAGGCTCATGACGTTGTACTGGCTGGGTACCTCCATGTTCTCGTCCACATTCATCTTTACGACTTTGATCTTGCCGGCGTACTCGGTGCCTAGCTCTTCGAGGAGCGGTGACATCACGCGGCAAGGGCCGCACCAAGGTGCCCAAAAATCGACCAATACGGGAACGGGAGAGTCGAGGACTTCGGACTTAAAGGTGGCGTCGGTGACGGCAGCGGCCATGGGAGTGAGGGGAAACGGAAGGAATGGTACGCCGGCTCAGTGGTCGACGCCAAGAATCTGACGCGTGCGCTTCTTGCCTAGCTCCACGGCCGGCTGGCCGTAGGGGTTCAGGCGGTAGAGCTTGCCGAGCAACACGACCTCGGTGAGCAGCAGGAAGAAGAGCGCGCCGAGATTTTCCTCGTCCAGCTTCTCCAGTGTGAGCATGGCGTGCGGGCGCTTCTGGGCGGTGAGGGCGCCGGCCGTGCCCTCGGTGCAGGCGTCCAGCAGGTCGCCGAACGAGCGCTTGGAGAGCCAGCGGAAAGCGGGGTCGGCGATCTCGGGCAGGCGCAGCTCTGGGTGCTCCTTCTCGCGCACGATCAGATGCCAGCAGCGGCGCGGTCCAGCCAACCACTGTTGCAAGAGCGAATGTTGATCTTGCGTGCCCAGTGCGGCCATGGGGATGGGGTTCTGCGTTTCCGCTTTCCCCAGACTTTCGGCGATGAGCTGCTGATTCCAGCGGCCGAGCGACTGCAGACGGTGGCCGTAGGGCATGATCACGCGGATCGGGTAGTGCTTCTTGGTGTCGAGCAGCCACTGCGAGGCGGCCAGCAGCGCGGCCGGGTTCTCCTCCAGTACCGTCGACTGGCAGCGCGTGTCCATCGCCTTGGCGCCGCGCACGAACGCGTCCACGTCGCCGCCAAGCAGCGCGATGGGCAGGAGTCCCACCGGCGAGAAGATGCAGTAGCGGCCGCCGACCCCGGGCTGGATGGGCAGCGTTGCAATGCCCTGTTCCAAGCAGAACGTCTTGAGGGCGCCTTCCTTGGGATCGGTGATGGCGATGACGCGGTCTTTGGCGGTGGCCTTGCGGGCCTTCTTGAGGCGGTCCCAACAGAGAAAGAACGCGCTCATTGTCTCAAGCGTTTCGCCCGACTTACTCACCACTACTACGAGCGTCTTATTCCAGTCCACTACGTCGGTAATTACCTTTAGTGCGGCGGGATCGATGGTGTCTACCACCACAAATTCTACCGAGGCAGGCAGTTCAAATGCCTCCTGTAACACTTTGGGGCCCAGGCCCGAGCCGCCGATGCCAAGCCACAGCACCGTTTCGATGCGAGAACGCTTCACGGCTGCCGCTGTTTCCTTTACCTGGGCAATTACTTTCTTGGCGTAGGGATCGAGCCCCCAGGCATGCTCGCCATCTTTCCGCTCCTCTAAAAATTGTTCCACAGCACGGCGCACGGGTGTGCGCATGGCGGTGAGTTCGCTCTCGGCGATGCCCATGGCGGGCGTGATGGTCTTGCCGAGGATGCCGTCGATAGAGAGGGAGATCATAGGCTGCGAAGGGCGGCGGTCACGCGGTCTTCAGTGGTTTTGAGCGAGCGGGGGAGCGCCTTGAGCGTCTCCATCACCAGCTCTTGCGCGTACCCGAGCTGCACCAGGGCGGCGACGGCGTCGCGGTCCAGATGGGGCCCAAGCTCGCTCATGGCGGCCGGGGCAGCGAACAGTCCAGGGTCTTTTTCCGAGAGATTCTTCAGCTCGAGCAGAAGTTTTTCGGCCGTCTTTGTACCGACACCCTTCACGTTTTTCAAGACGCTTGCGTCGTCCTCGGCGATGGCTTGCATGAGCAAGGAGCGAGGTACGTCGCAGAGCTCGAGGCCCATCTTGGGCCCCACGCCCTGGCATTCGATGAGCGCCTCGAACAGTGCCTTGCCGCCCGCGTCGGCAAAGCCAAACAGATCGAAGCGATCTTCGCGGATATAGCTTGAGATGTGCACGGTCGCCGTCCGTCCGTCCTCCAACTGGTCCCACACCGACATGGGTGCGAGCACGCGGTATCCCACGCCTTGGACGTCCACCGTCATCACCCCGGGCTTCCCCTTGCCGACGGTGCCGCGCAGGTGGGCGATCATCACCGATGATGGTACCAGAAGACGGCCCGTGTCACCGTCGAGCGCGCTTGACGTGCTCGTGTTCTCAGAGTGGCCCGATCATCACGACGAACTCGCCCTTCTTGGTTATGGCGCGGGCGGCGTCGGGCAGACCGACAACAGTGACGTCGACGATCTCTTCGTGCATCTTCGTCAGCTCGCGTGCCACGACCACGCGTCGTTCGGGCTGTGTGGCCAGTACGTCGGCCAGCTCGAGCAGCGTGCGCTCGATGCGGTGGACTGACTCGTAGAAGACGATGGTGTCCTCCTCGGCGGCGAAGGTCTTGAGCAGCGTTTGCCGTCCTTTTTTGAGCGGCAGGAAGCCGAGATAGCGGAAGCGATGGATTGGCAGGCCGCTTACCGAGAGCGCCGCCAGGAAAGCGGCCGCGCCGGGCACGGCTTCCACCCTCACGCCAGCCGCGCGCGCCTTGGACACCAGCAAGAAGCCGGGGTCGCTGATGCCGGGAGTACCGGCGTCGCTCACGAGCACGATATGCTCGCCCAGCTTGAGCCGCTCCACCACGCCGTCAGTGCGGCGGGGGTCGCTGTAGCCGTGCAGGCTAATGAGCTCTTTCTTCTCGAGTCCCAGGTGCTTGAGCAGCTGGCCTGTCACGCGCGTGTCCTCGCAGGCCACGGCCGCGCAGGTCTTGAACGCTTCGAGCGCACGCAGCGTGATGTCGCCGAGGTTGCCGATGGGCGTAGAGACGATGGAGAGCATGGTGCTGATTCTTTCAGAAAAAGGCCCCTGCCGCGAGCGGCAGGGGCAGGGGCGACAGTCACGGGACTGTCAGGCGGGGATGAGGGTGGACTCCCGTTTATTCTTCGGCTTCTTCGGGCACTGGCCGTTGCAGGTCGGCTGGATCGGTCGGATCTTGGCGATTAGGCGGTCCATCTCGCGCCACAGGTAGACGTCGGTGGCGCGCTTCTCGGCGCTGAGCATCATCTCGCTGCAGATGAACGGGATGTGGCCCTGCTCCAGGCAGAAGGCGACGAGGCGGTCGAGCTCGGTGCTCGAGAGGTGGTAGGAGGGGAGGACGAGCGCTGGCTGCTTGGCCTGGGTCAGGTGGGTGATCAGCACATCCACGAGCTTCGGCTTCAGCAGGGGGGCAGGCACGTTGCCGATGCCGCCGCGAAGCGTGCGATTACCTTTAGCCGTTGGAGCCTTTGGCGTCTCGGCCGTGGGCCACTCTACGAGAGTGATATCGACGTCGTTGGGGTAGCGTTCGACGAACGCCTGGAAGAAACTCACTTCGCCCAGCGGGTCGTCATGGCCGTCGCGGGAGGCCATGGTCTTGGGATGGACGTAACAGCGAATAATTCTCACGGGAGACCTCTGCGGTGAAGGAACGGGTGACAAAACGCGCAGAAAATATCCTCTTTTTTATGGAAGTCAATCGGTCGACGTGCCTGGCATTCCGGAGTCTTGATTGAGAAAAGAGACGAAATTTGGTACAATGAATGGATTTCAGTCTTTCTTCCCGCCACACTTCTCTCTGCTATGCCCACTCTCCACCTTACCGACGCCGAACAGAAGCTCTTCGATGCCTTGCCTGCCGACGTGCAGGCGCACGCTACAGTCGAGCGCGAGACGCTCACGTTTACCGATACCGATCAGCACCGCGAAAGCCGACTGCGCCAGATGCATCTGAAGAATCCGGCCCTCCATGCCTTTCAAGAAAAGGCCAAGTCGCAGACGTTTACGGCCGACGAACTCATCGACATGGCCGAGAGCGTGGACCTGTCGTCCATCTCCAAAGACGACGTCATGGAACTGGCTTTTGCCTGGGGCCCCGATGTCTTCCGCGTGCTCATTGCCGAAGCGTTGCCGGCCGTGAAGTCGGGACAAGATCTGCAAGAGGTCGCCGATCTTTCCAGTCTTCGCCACGGTTTGCTCCTTTCCTTTAACCGCTAATTCTCCCTCCTCCTATGTCACGCGCCTCCGACCAGAACACGGCCCCTGAACTTCCCGCTAATGGTCGTTCCAACCGCCCAACGGATCGCCGCGAACTTTCTAACTCCGTTGAGGATGTTCGTACGGCCCAGCAGAAAGGTTGGTTCTCCGAGTACATCTACAGCCAGGAGCGCCCCGTGCTGGGAACGCTCTGGAAGTGGCTCACGTTCAAGCCTGTCGAAGGCCTGCTCGGCGGTGGTACGGTGGGTAAGATCGGCCGTGCGGCCGCCATTGCTGCCGCGCTCTATTTTGGTACGCCCTATCTCTTCAATGCCTTCGGAGCCACCGAGGGTGCCGCTACTGGCACGGGCCTGAATTGGTTCAGTCGTTTTGGTAAGGCTACTCAGAGGCTGGCCTCGCCGGGTATTACGGGCGGAGACGCCGGTGGTGCCTTTGAATCGTACGGCGGTATTGACGGCGGCGTGTAAGCCTCCGCCTCTGCCACTGCTCACAATATCCACACCCACCCCTTCATATGGACGAGAAATTGCCCGCTCGGAAAGACGTCGAAAATACCCGCAACCCCAAGGAGGTTCCCCTCCCGGCGGATATCGACGATTTACGTAAGGCATTTCCGGAGTTTACGGAAGCGCGTCGACTCTTCGGTGGGAGTGGCCCCAATACAGCTCGCGGCTATGTCGAGGGCCAGAAGATCGATCCGAAGACGGCCGTCGATCAGCGTCATGCCGACTTACTCCGCGACATGCGGGCCAAGTTTGACGGTAAGGATCAGCGTACCATTGAAGCGCTCTCGGTGATCAACCAAACTCAGGCGCAGCTGCTGCGCTTGCAGCAAGTCAACGACAAGACGCGTGCGGTGCCGACCGACGAGGAGAAATATGCCTCCGGACGCGAGGCGTTTTACACGGTCCTACCGGGTCTGATTGAGCGGAACTTCGGTATGATCGATCGTTACCTGGTGTTGAAGAAGCAGCATGCGGCCTATGGCGTCGCGGCTGATCCGGCTTTGGAGAAGGCAGTGCAAGACCAATTGAAGAAATTCAATACCGCCGCCGCCGCCCGCTTGGCGCTGTGGGGCACCAACGATATCACCGCGCTTCAGCGTGCGACGGAGGCCCTTAAGGAGGCTGTGAATCCTTTGCCCGTTCTGACGAATGCCCTCTACGGCGACCTGATCGATCGGGCGCTGCGCCAGAACAACAGCCTAATTCTTAAGAAGGGGAACGAGTACGAGGTGGAGTTGCGTCTGCTTCTCAAAAAGGGGACGGTGACTCAAGAAGAGAAGAATGCCCTGGCCGAGAAATTCCGGGGCGAGGTCGCGGCTCTTCAGAAGGTCGGAGCGTCGCTTGGTGTGGAATTGGAATCGCTCCTGCGCCATACCGGCCTGGAGAACATCGCGGATATTGAGGAGTTCACGATTCCCGAGGGGCAACGCCAGTATCAAAAGCCTGCAGCTGTGGCTAAGGCGCCAAGCATTCCCTTGGCCAACGCGGCCGCTGCTGAAGGCGAGAAAATCATGGGCAGCACGGTGGATGCCCTCACCGAAAATTTCCGCGGTCACTTCGACATGGTCTTGGGGCCGCGCCCGGGGCGTCCCGCTAAGGGCTTCGAGAAAGATCACCTTCTCAGCACGAAGCGTTGGGACATGAAGCTGGAGCAGCTTTGGACGGAGCAGGCCTCTGCCCGCGCCGCCATGGTGCTCAATCTGCTTGCCAAGTACCGCGGCGGCGTTCGCTCGATGGTGGTGAACGGCCCGCGCAAAGTGGCAGTTGGTGTCACACGTTCCACTTTGGGCGACACCGTGGCCGATACACTCGACTTCAGCATGAAGAAGGTCCTCTCCACAAAGGAGGGCAGTGAGTACGCGAAGGACAACATGGCCGGTCTCCTGAAGGCGATGGGTCTGCCCGAGGATTTCGACTTGAACAGCGCCAAAGATTGGAAAGATCTTGAAGAGGATAAGCGCTGGCCCGGCGCCAAGGCGAAGCACGAGGCCAAGATGACCTCGGTGAAGGCGAATATCGAAAAGTGCCGTGCCGAGGTGGAAGGTCCGGCCAAAGAATTCGAGACCGATCTGGTGATGCTTGAGAGCTTGCGTAAGAAGACCAGCGCCGAGGTGCTGCTGGGCAAGAAGGCAGACCCTGCCTTAGTGGAGCAATTCGTCACCAAGGGTCTGACTGCGGCCGATATTGCCGATCTTGATCCCAAAGACGGTCCGCGCATGCTTGCCGCCTACGTGGCGCTCTACCTGCAGATGCGTGGCCACTGGAATGCGTATGCCCGTGCCATGGGCAAGCTGGAAGGATTGGTCATGGAGAACATCCAGGCCCACCAAGACAAGAAGGTGGAGGCCGACATCGCCGCCGGTAACCAGAAGGGCGAAGACGATGACTTCTTGAAGTGGCTCGTGTTCGGCGCCGCCGGTTTGGCAACTGCTTATGCACTTGGTGGTCGCGGCGGCTTCGCTCGCCTGGGTGAGAACCGTATCGGCTTCCGCCGTCCGTTCTCTCGCATTGCCAACGGTATTCCAAGTCTCTTCGATCGCACGCTCATTTCTGGCCCCGCACGTGCGGTGAAACGCGGCAGTCTGATTGGTTACCTGGAAGGCTTCCTGAAGCCGGGCCAGACGCCGACTGAAGCCATGGCTGAGGCAAAGGCTGAATTGGCCACGCTCCGCAAAGAGCGAGAGGCAGACCGGGCGCGCATCTTGGAATTGGAAGAGAGGATCAAAGCTCTGGAAGCTGCCGATGACGTCGTAGTCGATGAGGCTCGTGTTGAAGGTGACGCGAGCGGCCGCACTGCCGAGACCGAGATTGACCCCGCCCGCATCGATCTGGGCAAGATGGATGCCCGCGCCATCGCCGACCTGGCGGTGAAGCTCGACATTAAGGTGGACGGTCGCAGTGAGGGCGACGTGAAGGCCGATGTGGAGGCCGCCCTCAAGGCCGGCGCGCATCCCAAGATCAAGCGTAAGTGAGCACGATGGGAGGGGGGAGTGAATCCGACCAACGCACACATACCCGCTCGTGGAAACACCCAAAGCCGCACCGGCCGCCGCACCCGACTCGTTCGTGGCCCAGCGCCTGCGCCTGCAGGAAAAACTGGCCAAGCAGCCGGAGGTGCTCACGGGCGACCTGAAAGTGTTCCACGACTTCCTCTCGCGTGGTCGCACGCAGTCGGCGCCGTTTGTGGCTACTCGAGGCCAGCTCGACGGACTTAAGACGACGTGGGATGCCCTTCAGGCTGCCGGTCACATGGACGCGGCCAAGCTGGAAGAGATGTTCGGCCAGATCGAACAGCTGCTCACTTCGCTCGAACAAAAAGACAGCGAAACGGCCAAAAAGAAGATTGAGCTCCTCCTTTCGCTTCCCATCGTGAAGGCGGCCATCGCGCACGAGACGGCCTACGCCAAGGTGATGGCCGACAACGTGGCGAGCGTCTCCGCCTACTCCGGCGCCAAGGGGCCCGAGGCCGAGGAGGCCGTACGCTTCCTGTTCGGTGAGGGTAAGCCGTTGCCGCCCCCCGCCGGCGCCAAGCCCGAACTCACTAAAGAATACGAGGCTCTGTCGGACGAGGCCAAGGCGATGCGCGCCGCCCTCGCGCCGGCGCTCCGCCAGCCGCCGCCCGATCCCGTGGCGACCGCCGGCGAGGCGCTGCTCAATTTCGCCAAGCGCCGCCAGAAATACGAGATCGACTGCCGCACGGCCGGCCGCGAGATCTTCCTGAAGGAGATGGGATTCCCCGCCGACTGCACCGAGGCGGAATTACACCAATTCATCGCCTCGCTCGCCCGCCCGGTGCTACCGCCCTCGCAGGCGCGCGATGTCGCCACTCGTACGAAGCCCGCGGTGCTCGCCCAGTACGCCAAGCTCAACGAGGAGCGCATGACGGTTTCCAACCGCGTGGCTCTAGCCATGCGTCGCAATCTGGGCGGCGAGGTGGGCAAGAACCAGGTGGAGGGCATTGTTACCTTCCTGGTGAATCGCGATCTCTACGAGCGCAAGGTTATCAAGCAGCCGCAAGTCGACAATGACCAGTGGCTTCTCTACATGGGTGTCATCATCAACGAGGCGGCCGAGGAGGTGCTCGAGGAATACTTGAGCTGGGAAGCGGTGAACAAACGGACGCTCCAAAAAATCCCGATCCTGCGCGATCTCGCCCCCGCCGCGCGCATGGGTGTCATCAAGGGTTGGGAGCAGGTCTGCGCCCAGATGGGCAAGGTGGGCATGCCGGTCGAAACGCTCGGCAAGCTTTTTGGTGCTTTCAATCGCATGCCGCTCGGCCCCAAGTTCTGGGGCGAACTTCTGGCCATCGAAAGCCCCGTGACCGTGCTGCTCTGGGGGCTCTACCTGCACGAATCGCCCAACAAGGTGAAGGCCACGATGCAGTTCGCGTCGTTCATCATGGTGGGTAAGGCCACGTCGAAGGCGGCTCTGGCGGCGGGCAACGCGCTGCGCGTTGCCGGCATTCTGAAGGCGGCGCCCAAGAATCCCTATGTGCTCTTTGCCATCGGCATGGCCGTGGCCTTCGCCTCGCAAGACACCATCGAGAAAATCTGCACCTGGGCCGACAAGAACATTCCCGAGTCGGCCACCAAAGACGTGGTGGGGAATCTGCTCGCCACCGTCTCCGGTGACTTCGCCATCGGCGGCCTCGAGGAGTTGGCCGAGATCACTGGCGTCTCTACCGTCGATCCCGATCGTGACTTCCGCAACTACATGACGCGCCCGGCCAACTTGGCCTCGCCGTCGGGCATGCTGAGTGGCGACTACTATCACACCCTCGACGATTGGAACGCGCGCGTCGACCAGGCCGTGGCCAAGGGGGGAAAGGAGAGTCCGATTGCGCTCAAGCTCTGGGAGCTGCGCAAAGTGTCCGATGTGAAGGAGTGGGCCAAGACGCAGTCAGTCACGTTGCACATCCACGTTACCTCCTTGGCCGGGCAGGAGCGGGAACTGGAAGCCGGTCTTAAGGCTGCCGGTGCATTCGAAGCGGGCGACACGCTGGGTGGTGTAGAGCTGGCCACGCGCGACGGCGGCAAGGCCGTACGCAACGACAACCTCGTGCGCTACGCCCTGGCAGGTACCGGCAAGGACGCACCGGGGTTGAAGAAGGCTCGCGACTACGTTGACGGTTTGGCGTCCAAGGCGGGTGGTGCGGAGAAGGTGACCGATCCGCTCTTTAAGGCCTTCCAGGCCTACCGCGAACTGCTTACCGAGACAGCTAAGGATGTGAGTTTGGCCAACTATCTCGGCGTCTACGACCGCAAGGTGTGGCTTGGTGATCTGGCCAACTACAACGGTGAGCATGCCCCGTCGACCGAGTTCATGCAGGCCGGTTTGGTGCAGACCATTGCCGACGCCATGCGCCGCAATCGCGCCGTGTCTCGCTCGGCCTATCCGGACATGAAACCCGAGGACTACGGCGCCGAGTTGGCCAAAGCCCTCAAGGTGGAACAGAAGCTGAGTATCATGGATGCGCTCGGCCAAGATTTCGACTCGCTCTACAAAGAGTGGAAGGGGCCCGGCATCAACATCTTCAAGGGCGCGCAGTCGCTCAACGTGCCGACCATCGGTATTCGTGACGAACTCTTTCAGTTGATGGCGCAGGTGCACGCCGCCACCAAAGATTTGAGCGAAACGCTCTCGAAAGATGTAGCCGACGCCCTGCTGGCCGAGACGTATACCGCCATTCAACAGATGGCTTCCTCTCGCGAGATGGTGACGAGTCAGCAGTTGCGCAATATTCGTGCCAAGCTCAGCGAGGCTGTGCTCAAGGGTAAGGTGGGCGCGCAGAAGGTGTGGGCCGCCAACGTGAAAGATCGCTTCGAGACCAAGGGGGCACCGTTCCTGGTGCAAGGCGAGCTGCCCGGCCTGCTCGATATGGACGCCGGTATCAACGGCCGCCAGACGGTGGACTACCTCGCCTCACTCGTGCGGCGCGGTATGGACTCAGCTCCGCAGCTTCTCTTGCTTCAGTCGCGCACCAACACCGGCGATCTGCAGCTCTACTCCTTCATCTGTCCTAGTGGTGATCGCGCTTCGTGGACGGTGGAGATTCGCGGTGCCCAGCGTCAGTTCTACTATCGCGGTCGCCAGCAAATCAACTCGGTGACCTACAGCGAGGCGCGTACCGTCTCCTTTGCGGATTTTTGCAAACAGTATCCCGGTTCCGCCGCTGGCCTGGAGGAGCACCTCAAGCCTATCGAGGCTGAACGCCGCACGCAGGACGAACTCGCCAAGTCGGCCGAGACCAAGCGTTCCGAGGAGGTGGCCCAACTGAAGGCCGAGTACATTCGTGCCAATGAAGGCGATCGCATGAAGGGGCTGGAGAAAGTTCTGATCTACCGTCCGGTACAAGCTATGGGACGCAATGGATTCCCTGCCTTTGATCGCGACTACAAGCCGATCATGGTCCCGCAGCTGGTCGGCAACGTGAAAGATCTGTTGGAGGGCGTGAAGGAGCTGAAGCCCAAGTTGGAGGAGCAGTTGAAAGAGACGCGCTACAGCTACGAGCAGGCCATGCGCTTGCATGAGATCATTGAGGGGAAATTGCTCACGATGGCGAAGGACCGAGATATCCAAAAAGAGTGTGAGAAGTTCGGTACGAATGCCTACTTCGTTTGTATGGATGTGTACCAGTCGCTGGCCAAGCACAAGGCGACGGCTGCCGAGTATGAGCGTTTGAAGGCTGGTGACTACTGGGAGAAAAATTTTCCGCCGTTCGTGAAGAAAGAGCTTCTGCCCCTCCTTGATCGTCTCAGCGAGAAAGAGATGACGGCCGTGAGGACGGCTCTCTCCATTAAGCGCGTGGCTGAATTTGAAAAGATGCTCAACGAGAAGGGGGCCGGCGCACTGCGTGACGGGCTTGAGAAAGATGCCACCGCCCACGCCGAGAAGATTGCTGGCTGGCGCTTCGACGTTCGTAAGGCCGTGATGAACGGGAAGGAGCTTGTCTCGGTGCCGGTCTCACCTGGTTCCAAAGAGCGCGTCAGCATCGGACGTTTCAATGATCCGAAGGGCGAGGCGTGGATCATCCTCGCTCGCCACCCGTCCTTTGATCCAAAAAACGATTCCAAAGAGATTAATAACTTCGGTTCCAAGACTCATCAGCCAGACGAGGACAACGGCGGTCACCGCTTGCAGTACTACCGCATCAAGGCCAAAGACGTAGCCGATCCGACGCAGCTGAACTTCTCTGATCTCGGCAAGAACCCCGGTGCCGAGTGGCTCAAGATCCGCCCCAATATATTCTCGGGTGATCTGGGCGACGACTGGAAGCGCATGGCTCGGCACGTCCTTAAAAACGACCGCAGCGGCGGCACGTCCGATCGCCTGTGGCGCATTCTGAATATCTTCCCCTATGAGGTGGCCTGGAGCGACCGCAGTAACGCCAAGCATCGGCTTCACGATGGTCTTGTGGAATTGAGTGGCTACATCAAGGACGAGGAGAAGTTTTACGACAAGCTCATCGAGACGGTCTTTGCCGAGGGCTCCATTACTTGGAATACCGTCAGTAATGTGCGTAAGTCGATGTACTCACGCAATACATACGTGGACGATTGGGGCCTCACGAACGCCACCACTGATTTCCGCCGTGAGTCGGCTACGCAGGTGATCGTGCGGGTCTTTCCTTGAGTCAGGCAGCTTTTAGGCCAATATTCCGGATTCAAAAGCGGTTTCTTCCCGTGCCCGGCCGCGCTCTGGTAGAGTGCCGCGGTCACCCACTTTCCCTATGCCCGAGAAGGACACCCCCAAAGACCAGCCTGAGAAGAAGGCCGAACAGCAGAGCCTGGGCGAGACGCTGTCATCCATTGGCCGCATTAAGCCGCGTCCGATTGTGAACGAGATGGAGGAGAGTTATCTGAGCTACGCCATGAGCGTCATCGTTTCGCGCGCCCTGCCGGATGCTCGCGACGGACTGAAGCCGGTGCATCGCCGCATTCTCTACACCATGAGTGAGATCGGCCTGCGCAGCAGCGCCAAATTCAAAAAGTCTGCCACCACCGTCGGTGACGTGATGGGTAAGTACCACCCCCACGGCGACGCGCCTATTTACGAGGCGTTGGTCCGCATGGCCCAGCCATTCGCCATGCGTTACCCGCTCATCTTCGGGCAGGGAAACTTCGGTTCCATCGATGGTGACGGCGCCGCCGCCATGCGTTACACGGAGGCGAAGATGGCCCGCATCACCGACGAGATTCTGCAAGACATCGACAAGGATACGGTTGGCTTCCACCTCAACTACGACGGTTCGCGCAAAGAACCAGACGTGTTGCCCTCCAAGATTCCGAACTTGCTGCTCAACGGCACCGTCGGCATCGCCGTGGGTATGGCCACGAACATCCCGCCGCATAACTTCGGCGAATTGGCCGACGCGCTCCTGCACCTGCTCGATCATCCCGAGGCGACGGTGGAGGATCTGCTCCAGTTCGTGCAGGGGCCAGACTTCCCGACCGGCGGCATGGTCTACGGCAAAGAGGTCATCAAGCAGGCCTACCTGACGGGCCGCGGTTCCATCGCTATTCGCGGCAAAGCCGAGATCGAAGAGATTGGCTCTTCTGGCCGCTATCACATCCGCATCAGTGAGATTCCGTACCAGGTTAACAAGACCACGCTCATTGAGCGCATGGCCGAGCTGGTCACCGAGAAGGTGATCGTGGGCGTGAGCGACTTGCGTGACGAATCCGACCGCGAGGGCATCCGCATCATCGTCGAACTGAAGAAAGACGCGTACCCGCAGAAGGTGTTAAACCAGCTGTTTCAGCTCACGGAATTACAGTCGAGCTTCGGCTACAACATGATCGCCCTAGCCGACGGCCTGCAGCCGCGCCTCATGAATCTGCAGGAGATGCTCTCGGTCTTCATTGAGCACCGCCGCGTCGTCATCACGCGCCGCGTCACCTACGATCGCGACCGCGCCAGGGAGCGTGCCCATATCTTGGAAGGTCTTTCCACCGCGCTCGATCACATCGACGAAGTGGTGGCCACCATTCGCAAGAGCGAGACGAAGGAGATCGCCAAGGAGCAGCTCATCAAGAAGTTCAAGCTCAGCGACATTCAGGCCACCGCTATTTTGGACATGCGCCTGCAGACGCTGGCCGGCCTGGAGCGTAAGAAGATCGAAGACGAACTGAAAGAGAAGAAGGCGTTTATCGCTGAGTGTGAGGCGATCTTGAAGGACAAGAAGCGCATCGACAAAATTTTCCGCGAGGAGATGACGGAGCTGCGCGCCCAGTTCGGCGACGCCCGCCGCACGGTGGTGGTCCCCACGGCTGCCGGTGAGTTTAGTGCCAAGGATACGATCCCAAACGCGCCGATGATCGTGACGCTCACGCGCAGCGGCTACGTGAAGCGCCTCAGTCCCGCCCAATTCCGCGCCCAGCAGCGCGGCGGCAAGGGCGTGAAGGGCGTGGAAATGAAGGAGGACGACGAAGTTCTGAGCCTGCTGCACGTGATGAACCACGACGACCTGCTCTACTTCACGAACACGGGTCGTGTCTTCCAGTTGCCGGCCTACGAATTGCCCCAGGCAGGTCGCGTGGCCCGCGGCCAGGCGATCGTGAACCTGCTTCAGCTCAAGCCCGAGGAGCGCGTCACCGCCATTCTTAAGGCCGATCTCTCGCAGTACAAGTACCTCTTCATCGTCACCAAGCAGGGCACCGTGAAGCGCACCGAGGTGTCCGAGTTCGACAATATTCGCCGTTCGGGTCTTATTGCCCAGAAGGTACCCGAAGGCGATGAGCTGAAGTGGGTGCTGGCCACCAACGGCAAGCACGAGATCATCCTGCTTTCGCGCAAGGGTAAGGCCATCCGCTTCCCCGAGGAGGACGTGCGCTCCATGGGCCGCGCGGCGGCCGGCGTGCGCGGCATCAAGCTGGGCGGCGGCGACGAGGTGGTGGAGGCTTCCACCATCAGTGACGCGTCCAAGAGCATGGTGCTCGTCGTCATGGAGAACGGTCTCGGTAAAATGACGCCCGTCGACCAGTATCGCTTCCAGGGCCGCGGCGGCACGGGCGTGAAGAGCGCCCAGCTGACGGCCAAGACCGGCGATATCATCGGCGGTTGCGTGTTGGAGGAAGGCTCGGAGGGCGATCTCATTTGCATCTCGCGTCAGGGCCAGACCATTCGCATGGCGCTCTCAAGCATTCCGGCCCGTGGCCGCGCCACGCAGGGCGTGATCGTCATGCGCCTTAACGGCAACGACAAGGTTGCCACCGTTTCGGCTGTGATGCGCGACCTTGAGGCCGAAGCTGCCATTGCCCAGGCTGCCGCCGATGAGCGCGCCGAGGAGGTGGAGGCCATCGTCGACGAGGCCGAGGAGCTGGCCGAGCTCAAGGCCGCCCAGGAAGAGCCCAAGCCCGCTTTGGCCGGCAAAGCCAAGAAGGCTCCCGCTAAGAAGAAGAAATAAGCCCGACCGGAAGGTCAAGAATAGCTTGCATTCCCACTTTTGATCAGTAGAATCCCCTCACTCCTATGCAGACCGCGATCCACCCTCAGATGCACCAAGACGCCAAGACCACCTGCACGACGTGCCAGGCCGTCTACATGATCCCTTCCACCGTGCAGACGCAGACGGTCGAAGCCTGCCGCGCTTGCCACCCTCAGTACACGGGCAAGAAGCAGACGAACACGAAGGGCGGTCGCATCGAGCGTTTCCGCAAGCTCCAGTCGGCTTCCAAGCCCGCCTGAGCGCGCATCCCAACGACCTCAAAAAGGCGCCGCGAGGCGCCTTTTTCGTACCGTCAAGAAAGGCCCCTTTCGGGGCTGGATCCAGCCGGGGCTGGTCAGTTTTTGTCAGACACCTGCAGGTGGAGGCGGTGGTCGCCAGAGGGCATTTTTCACCCAGGTGGCAATTTTTTCGCCCAGTGAAAGGGCTTCGTCCCACAGTTCCCACAGTCGATGCATACGATTTTCTCCAAGAGTGATGCGGGCGCGCCGCCAGTGTACGTGGTTGTCGTTCGTGGTCATAGGGCTGTCAAAAGGGCAAAAACTGGCGATTCTGCATGGCACTCGATGCACTAGAGTGCTATACTGGAAAGGATATGAACAGTCGCCAGGCCAAGCTGCTCGTGGCCATCATCGACCAATTCATTAAGACCGCGATTCCCGTCGGATCCCAGGAATTGCAGCGGCACAGCCGCTTTTCGCTATCGGGCGCCACCATTCGTAATGAGATGCGCTTCCTGGGCGAGGAGGGGTTTTTGGAGCAGCCGCACGTTTCGGCGGGCCGCGTACCGACCGCCAAGGGGTATCGCTTTTATGCCGAGGAGACCGCTCTGCAACCCTCGCCGCACTTGAAGACGGTGGAGAAGAAATTTGCCGAACTCAAGGATCAGTATTTTAAGCAGAAAGATCAGGAGCGAGCCTACGAGGCCGTCGCTCTGCTCTCACATATGATTGCCAACGTGGCCTTTGCGACGGTGCCGCACAAGCCGGGTGTCTATTTCCTGGGCTTGGCGCAGACGCTCCGCCAGCCGGAGTTCCAACTGGACCCGTTGCTTGCCAGCGGCGTGGTGGAGGTGCTCGAGTCCAAGCTGACCAAGATCCTCGACCAGGCGCCGCCCGGCGATGGAGTCCGCACCTACATCGGCGAGGAGCATCTTCTCCCTCAGATTCAGAGCTGCAGCCTGCTCGTCACGCCCTATTCCCTGCGCGGCCACAAGGGTTTCCTGGGTGTGCTGGGGCCGATGCGCATGGATTACGCCTACAATACGGCGGCCCTCAAGCTGGTGGCCGACTTCCTCTCCGCCTCCTAAAGTGACCGCCACGGTGCTCCACCTCTGGCCCAGCCTGCCAAACGAGAAAGATCCCGTGGAGCGTGGCCCCGTGTACATGGAGACCGTCGCTGCGGCCCTGCATACGCTCAAAGGCGCCGACCGTCAGGTCTCGCTCGAGATCGGCATGCGCGAGGGGAAGGTGGGTTTTTATATTCGCAGCTCCACGCGCGCCGCGCCGCTCATCGAGAGCCAGCTCTACGCGCAGTATCCCGATATTGATATTGAGAAGCTTGGCCAAGAGCCGTTCGCCCTCAAAGAAGGGGAGGAGGTGCTGGCGCTCGACCTGAAGTTAAGGAATCCGGAAGTGTTTCCGATTAAGCGCTACCCGCAGTTCGACGACATGATGAGCCGGGCCAACGTGGACCCGCTCTCGGCCATGACGGCCGCGCTCGCGCGCTATCCGCTGCCGGGCATGCGCGGCCACATCCAGCTCGTCATCGAGCCCATGCAAGGGCCGTTCCGCAAGCGTGCACTGCGCTTTCTGCCGTTGCTTGAGAAGGGCCTGCCTAGCGTGTGGGGTGCCTACGCCCAGCTCTTCGTGGACATCCAATTGGCCCGCGGCTGGCGCCGGGCTGTGCTCTGGCCGCTTGGCATCCTGATGGGTGGCTGGAAGATGTGGGGGATTGTCCGTAAGTTCTCGGCCGCGGCCTCACCCGACGCCAAGCCTGCTGCTGGGGGCAGCGACGGTCAGACGAGTCGCTCGCACGAGAAGGAAGACAAAGTGGCCGGCGCCAAGGACAAGGTGAACCGTCTGCTCTTTTTGGCGAATGTGCGCATCAGCGTGATTGGGCCCAAGGGGCAGGGCGATCTGCTCATGCAGAAGATTCAAGAGATCGCCAGCACCTTCCAGCAGTTCTCTATTCCCACCAGCAACGGCTTTGTGGCAGGGAAGATTCAGACCGCCGCCGCCCTGCCGTTGGGCATGCAGATGCGGCCCTATGCTCTTTCCTCCGAAGAGTTGGCCACTCTCTGGCATGTGCCCACCAGCCTGGTGCAGACGGCCAACTTGGAGCGCGTGGTGAGTAAAAAGCTGGAGCCGCCGGTGAACTTGCCCATTCCCGGTGTGACCGATCCCGAGGAGAACCTTACCTTGCTTGGTGAGTCGGTGTTCCATGGCCACCGCCTGAAATTCGGCATCCGCCCCGATGACCGCCGCCGCCACGTCTACATCATCGGTAAGACGGGCATGGGTAAATCGACGGTGCTGGAAAACATGATCTTCAGCGACATTATGGGCGGCAAGGGCGTGGGCGTGGTGGATCCGCACGGCGATCTGATCAACGCCGCCATGCGTTTTATGCCCAAGTCGCGCCTGAACGACGTGATCCTCTTCGATCCCGCCGACCGCGACTGGCCGATCTCGTTCAACATGCTCGAGTGTCCGGACCCGGGCCAGCGTCCGCTCATCGCCTCGGGTCTGATGTCGGTCTTCATCAAGCTCTGGCCGGAGGCGTTCTCGGGTCGCATGGAGTATATCCTGCGCAACACGCTCCTGGCGCTGCTTGAGAACGAGGGGTCGTCGATGCTCGGCATCCTGCGCATGTTTGCCGACGACGGCTACCGTGCGAAGATCGTCAGCAACGTGACCGACCCCGTGGTTCGCACCTTCTGGGATTCGGAATTCACCAGCTGGAGCGACAAGTACCGCACCGAGGCCTTGGCTTCCATTCAAAACAAAGTCGGCCAGCTGATGTCCACGCCGGTGATGCGCAACATCGTGGGCCAGGTGCGCAGCACGCTCAACGTTCGCCAGGCCATGGACAGCGGCAAGGTGATCCTCGTGAACCTGAGCAAGGGCAAGATCGGCGAAGATACCTCGGCCTTCCTGGGTTCCATGCTCGTGACCAAATTCCAGATCGACGCCATGAGCCGCGCCGACATCCCCGAGAAAGAGCGCCGCGATTTCTACCTGTACGTCGACGAGTTCCAGAACTTCGCTACCGAGTCGTTTGCCACCATTCTCTCGGAGGCCCGAAAGTACCGTTTGGCGCTCACCATGGCCAACCAGTACGTTGGCCAGCTCATCATCGGCCAGGGTAACACGTCGCTGCGCGATGCGGTCTTCGGCAACGTGGGTTCGATGGTCAGCTTTCAGGTAGGCAGCGACGACGCTGAAATTTTGAGTCAGCAGTTTGAGGAGATGGTGAGCACGAAAGACATTTTGAGCTTGCCCAAGTACCACGCGTACGTCCGTCTGATGATCGACGGTATTCCCAGTAAGCCGTTCTCGGTGGGGACGCTGCCGCCGCCCAAATTCGAGGTCGACAGCGGTCGCGAGGAGATGGTGCGCAAGCTTTCACGCGAGCGCTACAGCGAGAGGCGTGAGGTGGTGGAGGAGAAGATCGCACGTTGGGCCAGCGGTACCTCGCAAGCCATGCAGGGCGCCACGGCTGTGCGCCAGCAGGCGGCTGTTGCCACGAAGGCCAAGGAGAAAGAAGAGGAGGAGATGAAGAAGGCGCGCGCCAAGAAGATGACGCTTGAGCAGTACCGCGCCTGGCGCGACAAGGAGATGTGGACCAACGAGTATAACGCCCTCAAGAAGAAGCAGATGCTGGGTACGCCCTTCACGCCCGACGACGAGGCGAAGTTCGCCGACTACGCCGCCAAGCTGGCGGCCGTGGGCGCGCCGCTGCCGCCCGTCAGCAAGTCGATGGTCCAAGCCGCTGCGGAGGCGCTCGGCCTGCCGGTGGAGCAGGTGGCCGCCCAGTACGGTGTGGACATGACGCCGCTTAACGCCGTCGCTTCCGCAGCCGCCGCGTCGGTCCCGGCCGCTCCCGCACCTGCGCCGGCCCCCAAGCCGGCGGCTAAGCCCGCCCCGCGCGGACCGCGCAAGGCACACTGAAGCCACCGTGCGAAATGGACGCCCGACGGCGGGTTTGGATGGTTGGCAAGCGATTGTCTTGTGTGTCGAGGGTATTCTCGGGCCGATTTCTCCCCACTTCTTCCTATGATGATGCCCATGATGGCTTCCTCCGGCGGTTGGCTTTCGGCCATTCACGGCCTCTCCAACTTGCTCTTCTTCGTTGGTCTCGTGCTCCTGCTCGCTTGGGCCATCAAACACCTGAGCGGCGAGCGTCAGAAATACTGGGGCGGCATGTGCATTCTAGCCGCCGTCGCCCTCTGGGTGATTGCCATGGTCGCCTCGGCCGCTATGGGCCGTGGCATGGGCCTCGGTGCCCCCTCTCGACCTGGTATTACTGCCCCCCGTCTCGAGGAGGATGCTGCCACCAAGGCTGCCAAGGCCGCTGCCCGCTCGTCGGCTGCCGCCGCCCGCTCGGCCGGCGCCTCGTCGTCCAAGAAGTAATCTCTCTCACGCTGAACACATACGGCGTCTCCGCCATTGCGGGGGCGCCGTTTTCAGATGTCCGCGTACGTTGCTCGCTGTAGCT
This sequence comes from uncultured Candidatus Peribacteria bacterium, assembly GCA_964648045.1. Lineage (GTDB taxonomy): Bacteria > Patescibacteriota > Gracilibacteria > Peribacterales > Peribacteraceae > JAGOUB01. Next base: position 53,668 of record CAZYNU010000001.1, on the reverse strand, counting down.
TCATTTTTGCGATCAACTCTGTCGCTGTCGGGTCGGTGAGGGTTTGCAGCTCTGTCTGCCGCTGCGGATCGATATCGAAGTCACTCCCTACGGGCGTGGGTGCGCCGGGATGCACCATGAGTTCGATCGATCCCTCGACGGGCAGGCGAGCCATGGTGTGGCGAAAGTTCTTGGCTGACATGCGTCCCACCAGTGTGAGGCCGCGAAAGGTGTCGGTACCGGTGATACCATCGGCGGCATAGAGCGCGCGGGCGGCTTCGGCGCGCTCCGAGATCTCGCGGGCGGCCGCCAGGTCGACCTCGGGAATCTCGTAGCCGAAAGGTGGCAGAGGTTCGCTGGGGATACGCACGCGCAGGATCCCGTAGCGCAGCAGCACCGGGATGATGAGCGGCACGAGGACAGCGTGGCAGTGGACGTGGTCCACGCTCGAGAGATGGGTCGGCTGGCCGTGCACGTCGAGGCACCATTCCAGCTGCGCGCGGATCTCGCGCTCCAGATGGGTGCGGTCGGTCTCACGCTCGCGCAGGCGCCGCTCGAACTCTCGCCGCCCGGCGAAGGTGCCGTTGGGCAAGAGCAAGCTCTCGATGGTGGCGGGCGGCGAGAGCGGTTCGCCGCTGGTGAGCGCCAGGTGCAGGCCCACGGGCAGACGGCGTTCGCGGGCGCGCTTGCCGGCCTGGTCGCTGTCGCTGCCGTTGGGCAGCAGCCCTGCGCCAGTCACCAGACCTTGCTCGGCGCATAGGAAGATGCCGTGCGAGCGCGGGGGATTGGCACCTAGGTCGTCGGCGGTGATGAGGAGGCGTCGCTGCACCTGGACAGCATACGCGGGCGCAAAAAAAGACCCCAGGCGAACCTGAGGTCTCGTTGTCCGGACTTGGACATTACGTCGATGACTCGGTCGGCCACACCATGGTGAGCGCGACGAGCGTGATCATGATGAGCCCGCCTCCACCCGCAAGTGCGAGCAGGAGGATGGTGTTGAGGCCAGCCTCGCCGTCGAGCAGACTGCCGATGCCAAGACTGGCGGTCACCATGGCGGCGCGTAGTCCCACTCCTTGCAGGGCTTGGACGCGGCTGCGGATGCGGTCGTCCACCAGGCGGTGCAGTAGGTCGCTGCCGAGCGTGGAGATGGCGCCGAAGCAGCCGCGTCCCAGGATGAGCAGGGCGATGCCGACGTAGCCTCCGATGAGCAGCATGCCTCCGAGTGCTAACCCAAGCAGGACTGCCACCCAGAGCAGGAGCAGGCGGTCGTCGACCCTGGCTTCTAGCCGGTGCGTCCAGCGTGCCGAACACGAGCCTAAGATCTGGCCGGCCGCCTGCGAGCAGCCGAGCACCCATTCTGGTGTGCCGACCTGCAGATGATAGGCGGGTGCCAGCCAGCCAAGCGTGCTGACGGCTGTGAGGAAGACGATGTTCACCAGGATGACCATACGCAGGCGCCAGTTGGGCTGCCACACAGTTACGACGGCTTGCCGTAGCGAGACGTGCCCCGTCTTGGTGAGTGGTGGTTGCACCAGACTATGGCAGCAGAGCGCGCCAATGATGAACGCCGGCAGACTGAGCCAGAGTGTCAGTCGCAGGCTGGCGATGCCCACCAGGCCGCCGATGATGCCGGTGAGTCCGAGCGTCAGCAGTGAGACGAAGAGCAGTCTCCCGATTGTCCGGCGGAACTCCGTCGGGCGGCCGAGGGCGGCGAGCGTGGCGTAGGTGATCGTCTCCAGGCCGGCGGCGTGGCAGGCCACGAGCAGGGCGAGCAGGACGTTGCCCAAGGCGAAGGCGGCGAAGCCGGTGCCGTTGGCATGCACGAGGAAGGCGCAGGCGCCCGCCAGAAAGCCGGCCATGAGTACCGTCTTGCAGCCAACGCGATCGGCGGCCATGCCTGCAGGGATCTGGAAGAGCATGACGCTGCCCGTGAAGATCGCCTCCAAGGCGAACACGTCGCGCCAGCTCAGGCCATTCTCGCGAAGAAAGACATAGAACACGGGCAGGAAGAATTGGCAGCCCATGCAGATCTGCACGGCGAACAGGGCGTTGAGATTCCGTTCCATCACATCTCCTTGGCGGTCGGGTGGTGAGTCGGGTGTTGGGTCCGGACGGTGGAAAGAACGCGAATGACCGAAATCATTCGTCCGGCGATTGAACAGGAAAAAACACTGATGTCAAAATTTTGTTCCGTCTTTTCCGGCAGGCAAAAAAGAGCCCCGCCACGGTGTGGCGGGGTAAGGGTTGGCGGCTCCGATTTTTGTCAGCTCTGCGGTTCCATGTAGCCGCTCGCGGTGTACGGGTCGAGACGGCGGTACCGGCGCAACGTGATGTCGCTGGTGTCCACGATCCAGAGGCCGTCGTTGCTCAGGCCCAGGCTCGGGTGGATCGTGTTGGGGTTGGGGGACTCTTCGGGCGACTGGAACAAGGACAACGCGTCCCAGATGAAGCGGCCGGTGCGGCCCAGTTTGTCGGTCGGGCCGACGATGCGGATGGGTTCGTGGCTCTGTCCGCAGGACATGCCGATGCCCTCCTGTAGGGCCAGTTCGTCGTCGTGCGTCTTGAGCCAGTAGCCCTGGCGGATCTCGGCCTCGGTGCAGTATCGGTGGTATTCGGCCTCGGCGCTGGGTTGGGGCTGACCGCTAAGGATCTCGGCGAGGTAGCAGACGGCGGTGTCGGTGCCGAAGACGAGCGGCGAGCCCAGCATGACGCCGACGCGGACCTGGATCTCGGCCTCTTCGTGCGCCTCGCGGATCAGGCAGGCTTCGTCGGTCTCGGTCTCATCGACGCCTCCGCCGATGAGACACACCTGTCCCTGGGTGGGGCCGAAGGCTCGCCAGCTCAGCAGGATGCTCTTGCTCGGGTGGTGCAGGATGGCGGCGAACACGCCGCGGGGTTGGTCGGACACGGTCTCTCTCCTTCGGGTTGGGTCTCTCGGTCTCTTTCGGAGCCGATGCTGTGAATGCCGCACGGTGCGGCTCGGACTAATACACAATTAATCATGTATTGTGTTTTCTGTCAATATTCCAGTCTGATCGTTAGAAACAGCCCATAGAACCATAAATACGTGTCTTGTCCGTTGTTTCTAGGCTTCCATCGTCAGTACGATGCCGTCCATGTTCTCCCTGCGTTCATTCGCGCTGGCCAGCGCTTGTCTACTGTCGCTTTCGGCCTGCAGCGCCGCCATCGCTCCGCCCTATAACGACGGCACGCCCGATTCGTCCTCTTCCCGTGCACAACCACCTGCGAAGGGTACGAAGAAACCGGCTGTCAAAACGCCTCGCGCGCCCAAGGGGAGTGGTGCCGTTGTGCCGCCTGCTGATTGGTCTGGTGATTGCCAGCCGCAAGCTGCCTGTAGTCGGACAGATCGCAGTTGCCCGCAAGGCACACTCTGCATCTTCGCCGGTGCCGGCCCCGAGGGCTCTTGCTTCACGTTGGAACAGCGTCGAGCCTGCCGTGGGCAGTGAGGATGCATGGGTAATAATTGACATTATAATTTTTTAGTTTATTTTGCGATTGCTGTTTCTTCACTGCGATCGGCTTGGTTTGGTGCGAGGTATTGAGGGAATGAAGAGTGATTGGATCTGGATGGTCGTCGGCGCGCTCATTGGCGGCGCCACCGGCTTCGCGGCCGCCTTCTACGGCGCGCAGCATCTGCCCTGGGCGCTGTTGATGCTGGCATTCAGCATCGTCGCCGTCGCGGGCTGGCTCGTCGGCAAGCGCTTGGTGCGTCGGGTGCCCGCCGACTTCGGCGCGGATCTCAAGGACGGGGCGATGAAGATGGTCCTGATTTTCCTCGAGAGCGGATTCCGGGCCTTGCCGATCGTGGCGTGGCTCATCGGTCTCTGGATCGGCTCGGCCGTCGGCGCGGAGCAGTCGGCGGGTTGGGCCGTCGGCCTGGGTGTCGCGGCCTGGCCGCTCGTCACGGCGTTGATCTTCGCAGCCAAGGTCGCTTGGCAAGACTGGACGCGTCCAACGATCAAAAAGGAGGAGACCAAGATCGATTGACCGGTGTCACCGACGCCACTGGAAACAGATCCCGGGGGAACACCGCATGGTGGGCCCCTTCTTTTTGTGCGCGTCAGATGCCCTGCGCCAGCCGCACGATCACGACTAAGGCGGCGCCCGTCAGCACGCAAAAAATCCCCGCCATCACAGTTGTTATGGCGGGGGGACGCAAGTCGTTAGGACTGCGTGGTGAACTTCTTCGCGGGCGCGATGCCCACATCGGAATAACGATTGGCGTGGTCTAAATGGCCGTTTAGATTGAGGCCTCTTGAACTAAACCAGCCGACGCAGACGATATGGCTTTCGTCATTCCCAAGGCAGCGGACGTACGACGACGGAAATAGCCACTGGTCGGCCAGTTGATAGTGAATGACCATGCCCATGATCACCTGCCGGGCAGGTGGAATTTCCTCAGTATCGAGCAGTAGCATTTTCTGGGTGTGGAAAGACTTGCTCCGCGAGCCTGGGATCGCCTCCATGCGGATTTGTCTGTAGCCGGGCTCCTCCTCCTTTTTGATGAACTTCTGACCCTTGCAGCGTTGGTAGCGCGTGTTGTACAAGGTCCACTTCTTCTGCTGGCAGTGTTTGTGGAGCTGCTCGAGGCTCCAGCCAGGATCGAAGAAACTGAGAAAGCCCGGCAGGCGCTCTGGCGGCGGACCGAACGCGGCGCACTGGTCCTCGGTATATCCAAGGTTGAGCAGCACGTTGATCTCTCGTGCGTGATGACTAAATGACGGGGCGATTTCGGTCACCACCGCACTTTGCGCCAGCACCTTCCAGTGGGCGATGATGAGGCTGCGCCACTCGGGTTTGTCGATGAGGACTTGCCATGCCTCCGCGGGCATGCCTTCCTCTTCGAGGAGTGTAAAGAGTGTCGCGGCGGCCCGATTCGATTGCTTTGTCATCTCTGCCCCTTTTTCATGCCTGTAGAAAGTCACTCGCTGTCGTAACTTGACTATGATGTAAAATACCATTATAAATTCATGATAAACGGCAGAGTGTTTGTCGTCAAAATACGTTCGTGCTTGGCGGATGTTTTCAATTTTTTGAACGCCAAATATGGCTCCAAATGGCGTGTGGTTGCGAGCCTGTTCCCGATGGGCGAGTTGTCTGGTGGACGATACTGGATTCGAACCAGTGACCTTTCGAATGTGAATCGAACGCTCTAACCAGCTGAGCTAATCGTCCAGAGTGCGGTGATGGGAATGATGGTCGACGGGGCGAGCGTTCGGAACGCTGCCTGGCGCGGGTGCTTGAGGGCTTGGCTGAGCTTGTTGTCCAGGCGCGCCGCAGTGTACCAAAAACCGACTCGGCAAGGGGGTAAATTCTAAAATTGCGAAATCGCCCGACAGGCCTAGGATGGTGAGCGGGACATTTCAAACCATCAGGAGTCTACAGCCATGATCCTGGTTACCGAAGTCCGTATTAAGCTCATGTCCGATGTCGCCGAAGAGCGCCTTCGTGCCTTCGCCTCAGTCGGCTTCGACAATGCGTTCGTCGTTCGAGACCTGAAGATCATCGAGGGCACGAAGGGGCTGTTCGTCGCCATGCCGAGTCGCAAGCTGACCGGGCGCTGCCCGGCACCGAATTGTGGTGGTAAAAACCACCTCCGGGCTCGATTCTGCAACGATTGCGGTGGGAAGTTACACCTCGATCCCACGGCGGCAGCCGATGGCCGCCAGAAGTTGCATGCCGATATCGCCCACCCCGTCTGCGCGGGCGCGCGGAATTCGCTTCAAGCCATCATCGTGGCAGCGTACACGCGCGAACTGGCGCTGGCGCAGTGCCCTGGCTATTCCTGCCGCTACGACGATTACGATTCGGCAGCCACTACGCCGGATGACATCCTCTTCATGCCGGCCAGTCACCTTCGCTTGGTCGTCTGATCACCTTTCAACCGCCCACTTCCCGATTGGGAAGTGGGCTTTTTTGCGTCAGACCTTTTTCATGAACTCCATATCCGCCGCTAGGCGGCTCTCTTCCGGTAGAACCTGGCCCTGGTACTTGCTGCCGACCTTCTTATTGTAGGGTGTCTCGGCCGGGCTGGTCATCTTCTCGAAGGCGATCTGGCAGATGCGCATGCCGGGGTAGAGCGCCACGGGCAGGCGGTTCAAGTTGCTGATTTCGAGCGTGATCGTGCCCGAAAAGCCCGGGTCCACGAAGCCGGCGGTGGAGTGGATGATGATGCCCAGGCGGCCAAGCGAGCTGCGTCCTTCCACACGCACCACCAAATCGTCGGGCACCGTCACAGTCTCGCAGGTGACGCCCAGCACGAACTCGCCCGGCTGCACGATGAAGGGCTCGCCCGAGGGCACCACGATGGTGCGCATATTGCCCGCGAACGATTCGGGTTTCATGGGATCCAAAATGGCGAAGCGGCTGTGCTCGTAGAGCTTGAAGGTGTTTCCCAGACGCAGGTCCAAGCTGGAGGCAGCGATGTGCATCTGCTCCAGCGTCTGGTCGCTATCGATCTTCACGCGGCCGCTGCGGATTTCTTCCTTAATATCTCGATCAGAGAGAATCATAGGCGCAGGATAGAGGTTGCCGGTGATCCGGCTCAAGGGCAGTTGGCGCTGGCGTCCATCTGCTATGCTGGGCGGCCCATGGTGTCCCACCATCCCACCGCCGGCGAAGACGAGCTGGACCACGACACGGAGGATGCCTTCGTGCTGGCTATGGAGGAAGAGAAGAGACAAGAGCATGCTGAAAAGCAGTCACAGCGACAGCTTCAGCGACGCATTCAACGTATCAAGACCCGCGTTGGTCTCTATGCCCACATCACCTTTAATGAAATGGGCGCAGCCGGTGCTTCCGACCATCAGAATCTCCTCTCGGGTTTGCAATACATTTCGGAGGAGGAAGACGAGGTGGCTGGTTGGGAGCGTTTCGTGCGCATGCTCTTCAGCGAGCATTTGCAGTCGGCGCGCGTACTGCACTCCCGCATGGAGCGCGAACTAGATCGCGGTCGCGGTTCCATCAGCCAGCGCGATGCGGCCGAGTGGGAGTTGTTCTACCGTAGTCCCTCCTACGACTATAAGCATAAAGAGAGTCAAATTCAGCAGATTTTGCCCATCGAGATCGACCGAGCTATCGCCGTTCGGCTGGAGCGTGACCAGTTATTGAAGGAGGCACATGCCCAGCGTATTCCCGCGAGTTACACCCTGCGCGACGACGCCGTTTTTCTGAATCTGTCGCTCTCGTCGCGTCGCACGGCCTTGGCTTCGTTCCGCGAAGACCTGCGCCAACTTTCGGGCGAGCTGGACGAGGCGCACAGCAAGTTGAAGCACCAGCTTGTTGCCCGGGCGAGCGGCACTAAGGCCTGCTTGCCGCTCGATGAGGCCTACCGCATGCTTGGCCGTGCCTTCGATCAGGCCGAGAATGCGAAGGACATCGAGCGTTTTGAACGGTCGGTATTGCGTTACGAGATCGCTCGTGCCGAGCAATTGCGTGCCGATTACGACGAGGCGGAAGGCGTTCTCGATCGCTTTTCGGCGCACATGCCCGCGGCTTTCTATCGCCGTACGCCCGCATCGTTCCTACAGCTTTCTGTGGCCGGTCGGGCGGCGTACATCGAGAGCGTCCGTAACGCCGCACGAGCTGCGTCGGTTGCCCGCGATGCGGAAGAGGCGCGATGTCGGGCGGCTGATGCCGAAGAGGCAGCCGTAAAGGCAGCGCTTGCCGCTGGTGATTGGAAGGCCGCCAAAGTGCACATTGAGACTCTCGAGCGTCTCGATCCGCGCCGCACGACACTGATGACGCTCATGCATAGCGTGGACGAAGCCGAGATCGCCGGTCAAAAAGAGGAGGCCATCGAGGAGTCGCGCCAGGCCTTGGAGCGGCAGGTGAAGGCCATCGGTTCCAAGCCCCTTGCGACCGCCTACGAGGCGGCATTGGCCGGCGGTGCCGGGCGTTTTGCCTCCTTCGCCGAGCGCCTGGAGCGTGGTCGTATAGTTGAGCAGGCCAAGCAGCAGGCTGTTTCCAAGAGTGCCCTCCCCGCCAAATCCGGCGAGCCCATTGCCGAGCAGCCGGCTGAGCCCGTGCCTGCCGCCAAGAGGCAGCCGACGTTAGCCGTCATCGCCCCCGCGTCCGTACAAGATGCGAAGAAGCCGGTGCCTGTGGCTGCCGAGGGCGATGACGACGAGGAAGGAAAGGTGAACGAAGACGATGCAGATGAGGACAAGCAGGGCGACCAGATGGAGCTAGAAGAGGTGGAGTTGGACGAAGATGGCGAAGAACAGGAAGTCGTCACGCCCGTCGCCGTTGAGGACGATGATGACGACGAAGAGGGCGAAGACAAGGCGGCAGAAGAAGGCGACCGCGCAGATGAGGCCGTGGCTCCCAAGTCGGCTGCTGCTCTCGTTCCGCGGAGGCAGGAGGCGCCAAAGCTCGAGAAAAAGCCTGTGTCGGCCACCGCACCTGCTAGAAAGCCGGTCCAGCGCGACGCCAAGAAAACCGCTACCGCCAAATCTGCGCCTAATAAGCCGCAGAAGCAGGCCGTGAAGGCCGTGGCGGTGGAGGCGAAGAAAACGGCGGATATTCAGCGCGCCGTTGAGACGCTTGATCGTCGAGAGGACGACAAGACAGCCTTGGTTTTACGTCACGATGGTGAGTCCATTTCCGACGAGCGTCAGCAGCAGGCTCGGCAGCTTCACGAGGGTTTTTTGCACCATCTTGGCGTGCTTCAGCGTCACGACGTCGCGTTCCGTCCGGATACGACGCGGCAAGCGGCTTGACCGCTGTGGGGGTTTTTCCAGTAGGCTTGGAGAGTATGCGCATCATCCACCTGCCTTTCGTTGCCGTTACCGCCCTCGCCCTTGCCGCTTGTGGCGCCGCCCACTTTCCGTCGTCGCAGACACTCGAACAGAACCCGCTCTACGTCTATGCCCGAGAGTCGCTATTGGTGCAGCATTTGACCGATATCGAGATTGCCGGCAAAGCCGCCACGGGCAGTTTGACGCCCTATAAGCAGGCCGCCATTCGCACTGCGCAAGATGCCCAGGCCGCCATGCAGGGAGGGTGGCTCGGCACCTTTGTGCCTGCCGATGACGATGTGATGGGGTCGGTGCTGCTCCTTCCTGCAACACTCTTTGTTGGTCCGTCCTTCGTTATGCCGCCCACGCCCACGCCTCACATCTATCTTTCGGGTGTTGTTGATCCGCGTGATGATGCCTTTCCAGATGCGTCGGCCGTTGATCTTGGTCCATTACCCACGCCATTCGGCGCCATGACACTACCGCTTCCGGCCGGCACCGCGACCGACGGCACTCTGCGCACCGTGGTCCTCTACGATCCGGCGCTCAAGCGTCTCATCAGCTTCGCACAGCTGGAAAAGGCGCAGTGAGTGACACAATTTGCGCGGCAGGCGTCATCTGAATGTTCGGCGGCGTTTGAGGGTCAGAAAATCTCCGCTGCCATGGCGGCCACATTCACAACCTCGCGCTCGGTTTGGCCAGTGCTGACGCCGTCTACCACAAAATTGACTCGGATCGGCACCTTGAAGGCGTCTTGCAAGAGACCTTCCAACGAGCGGCTACCTTCGGCGGTGGCAGATTTATCGCGATGGAAGCGTGAGCTGAACGTGAGCGTGATCGTCGTTCCTTCCATGCCCGTGAGACGCGCGTCTTTGAGTGACATGCGCGCCGATGATGGTTCCACTTTGGCGGCGATCCCAGCCCAGGCCTGACGCAGACTGTCTAAATCGAGTGCTGGTGCCTCGATAACGGCCGAGACGGCGGGTGCGACCGGAGTGGGTATTGGTGTTTCGGCGGGCGGCGGGGTGGGTGTCGTTTTCCTGGCGAGCGCGGCGGCGGGTGGGGGAGTGGCGACCGGAGGGGCGGTCGGAACATGCTGGGCCGCTGGTTCCGAACCGAAACCGGCAGCGCGAAGCAGTCCCGCCTCTAGGGCAATCATTGGTGCGGGCGAGGTGCGAAGCTCCCTCAAGCACCACAAGATGGCGTCCAGGCGACTCATGGCGCGGGCGGCCGCGGCGGGCTGGGGCAGGGCGGCGGGCAAGTTCTCTCGCAGCGTTTCCAGAATGATTCTCAGGACGTTCTCCGGCGGTACGGCCAGGCGCTCCAAGTCGGCCGTTAGGTGCAGAATAGCGCCGCTGTCACCCGCTTCCACGGCGCTAAGGAGGGCTGCCGCCTGGGCATGTCCGCTTTCGCCGATGCGCTCGGCCACGTCGGTGTCGCGAATGCTTGGCAGTGAGCGCAGCTGATCGAGGAGCGAGAGGGCGTCGCGCATGCCGCCACGCGCGATGGTTGCCACGGCGCGCAGGGCGGGGCGATCAATATCGATCTTCTCGGCATCGGCCACCGTTTGCAGGCGGCGTATGATGTCTTCCTCTCGAATTTGACGGAACTGGAAGCGCTGGCAGCGCGATTGGATGGTGGGCGGTACTTTGTGCAGTTCGGTGGTGGCCAGAATGAAAAAGGCGTACGGCGGCGGCTCCTCCAATGTCTTGAGCAGGGCGTTGAACGCTTCTTTAGTGAGCATATGCACCTCATCCACGATGTAGACCTTGGCGGCGGCAGCCACGGGCGGAAAGACGATTCCCTCTAAGAGCGCACGTACGTCGTCGATGCGGCGATTGGAGGCGGCGTCGATTTCCACTAGGTCGACCAGGCTGTTTTCTTCAATACCTTTGAGCAATTGGGCGCGGCGCGCTTCGTCGGTGCCGCGCGTGAGCAGTGCGCGCGCCAAGATACGTGCTACCGACGTTTTGCCCGTGCCGCGTGGACCAGAGAACAGGTAGGCATGCGACAGGCGGTCCTGTTCCAGGCTCTTTTCTAAGATGCCCACGATGTGATCTTGGCCAATGACATCGGCCAGTGTGTGGGGGCGGTAGGCGCGGTAGAGCGACATCGACGCCTAGGGTAGCAGTCGCCCGCCACGCCGCCCATATCGCGCCCTTGTCTTTTCTCTTCGGAACTCACAGAATGCCCCTACTATGCGTCGTCTCCTTCTCCTCGTTCCTGCGCTCTTGCTCTCGGCCTGCTTCGTCGACACGACGGGCATTTCGGCTGAGTCGTCGGCCCTGCCACACCCTGCCACTGCCGAGAACGCGGGCGTAGTCGTCACCGAATTCGCCGATCTGGAGTGTCCGGCTTGCAAGACCGTCACGGCGCAGGTGGTAAAGCCGCTGATAGCGAAATACGGCAAGCAGATTCGCTTCGAATTTAAGCATTTCCCACTGCAGTCGATTCATCGCTATGCCTACCAGGCCGCGCAGGCCGCCGAGTGCGCGGCTGACCAGGGAAAGTATTGGGAGTGGATTGATTGGGTCTACGAGCACCAGGATGAGCTGTCCGGTCGGCCCTTCGTTGAATGGGCCCAGCAGTTCAATCTCGATACCGACATTTTCGATCGTTGCCTTCGCTCGGGCATTAAGGAAGACGTGGTCGATGCCGATTACCGGGAAGGGCTCAAGCTGGGCGTGGATTCCACTCCGACGTTCTTCGTGAACGGTCAGAAGATCGTCATCCAGGATGGTACGACGCTCGATAAGGCTGTGGCTGAGGCGTTGTCCAAAGTTGGATCGAAGCTCTGATCCACGTCTCTCGTCTAAGAAGAGAGGGCTTCGGCTCTCTTTTTTTGTGGAATCAGACGGTTGGCACTTCTTTGTCGCGCACAAAGAAGTGACTCTCGAAAGGGACTGCGAGCCAAGCCTTTCGCCTCTCGCCCCTTCGGGACTTGGGCTCAAGAGTTTGTCTCTGGGAGCATGAAAGCGCGTCGCGCCAACGCTCCACGTTCTCATTCCGCTTGCCTGATACGTACCTCGCTCTTCGCCCCCGGCGCACGGTGGCGTCTTTGGCAACGGTGTGGGCGCGCGCCAGAGTTTTGGCGACACCTTTTGCGCGCTGCAAAAGGTGGCATATCTCTAATTTTGGAACCCACCAACAGACTCAGGTACTCTTCCACTCATGTCTTTCCTTCACCTCCAGCAGACCGATCCCGCCGTGTTCGCCGCCCTTACGGGCGAGATGGGCCGGCAGCGGGACGGCGTGGAATTGATCGCGTCGGAGAACTATGTTTCCGAAGCGGTGCTAGAGACGTTGGGCACGATCTTTACGAATAAGTACTCTGAGGGGTATCCGGGTCGGCGCTATTACGCCGGCCAAGAATTCACCGATACCGTGGAGCAGCTGGCGATCGACCGCGCAAAAGCGCTCTTCGGGTCCGACCATGCCAACGTGCAGCCGCTCTCTGGCGCTGCTGCCAACATCGCCACGTATTTTGCCTGGCTGGAGCCGGGTGACACGGTGCTCGGCATGGATCTAAGCCACGGTGGTCACCTTACACACGGCAGCCCCGTGACGTACATGAGTAAGCTCTATCGCTTCGTGCGGTACGGCATCGCCGATGTGGCCACCGGCCGTATCGACTACGATGCGCTTCGCGAGACGGCCAAGAAGGAGCGTCCCAAGATCATTCTGGCGGGTTTCTCGGCGTATCCGCGTCAGCTCGATTTCGCCATCATTCAATCGATCGCCGACGAGGTGGGAGCGGTGGCCATGGCCGACATGGCACACATTGCCGGCCTTATCGCCGGTAAGGCGCTGCGAAACCCCCTTGATGACGGGTTTCAGATTATGACGACCACAACGCACAAGACACTTCGTGGCCCGCGTGGTGCGATGATTCTCAGCAAGGGCACCGTGGGAAATCCCCTGAAAGCGCCCGAGAAGACGATTGAAAATCTCCCCACGCTCATCGATCGCAGTGTCTTTCCTGGCTTCCAGGGCGGCCCGCATATGCACCAGACGGCGGCCATTGCTGTGGCGTTGCTGGAGGCTAGCCAGCCCGCCTTCCAGGCCTACGCGCAGCAGGTCATCAAGAACGCCAAGCAGTTGGCCGATTCACTCATGGAGCGCGGTTGCAGTTTGGTCACTGGTGGCACCGACAACCACCTGATGGTCGTCGATTGCATGAAGAGCTGGCAGATCGATGGCTCGGAGGCCGACCAAGTCCTCGACCTGGCGGGTATCACCGCCAGCAAGAGCACCATCCCCGACGATCCACTCCCACCCTACAAGCCAAGCGGCCTTCGCATCGGCACGCCGGCCATCACCACGCGTGGCATGAAGGAGGGCGACATGAAGACGCTCGCCGACTTCATCTGCCAGGCCATCGAGAAGCGGGGAGATGCCGACGCGCTCAAGAAACTCCACGCTGACGTTACGGCCTTTTGCCGGCCATTCCCGGTGCCGGGCGTACCGACGCTCTGAAAGAAGTGTAAAAGGCGCTGTTTTTGCCTGCCCTCTAGTTAGCCAAAAACGAACACTTTTTGCATACATCCCAATATTCTGGGTCTTGGAGCCAGACCCAATCATTGCCGTTCCGAAGATGTCCCCGTACATTGACATGATTTGTTCGGAGTCGGAACCCAGAACAAGTCACACACAAACAGTTCACACACATACGGAAGGAAGAAGCTTGGTGACCGGGGCAGGGCCCTGCCCCCACTACCAAGACGACCCCCCCCGCCCCTTCACATCACCAACCATCACAATCGTAGAGAGGACCGTGGTCATGCATCGCAAACGTTCCTCCCGGCCACACATCAGCAAATCCACTTTGCAACACACCTGGGTCTAGCGACCGTCCTTGCTCCCAGCGTGGCCACAGTCCTCTCTGCTCCGCAATACCGTTGGAAAGACCGAGGGTTCCTTTCCAGCGAACTCCCTTCCTCCCCAGTGTCTCTCACTCGTCCTCTTTGGACTTTTGCAGCAGACCGGTCCGGGGACTTCGTCGGGTCACGAGGAGAAACAAGAGACCAGAGCGCGGCAGAGAACTGAGGCCCCCTCGCCTCCGCCCCTTTCCGTTCACAGGCTAGGTGACCGCAAACGTCACTGTCGCCTCAGGAGAGACGGCAAACAAACACAAAAAGGCCACGTGAGTGGTCTTTTTGCGATAGGTGAATGAATGTACACCATATGCTGTTTGCCGCTCATATGGTTTTTCCTTAGAGGGATCTTGAAATATCGGCCTCGACAGCTGTATTGACCGAAAGGTGTACGTGCGTACACTTATGGCCATGACCCCCGCTATCCTCTCTGCTCCCGCTCTCGTCCCTGGCACTGTCGATTGCACCCGCTGGTCAGACGATCTGTTCGTGCATCGCGGCCCGGCTCTACTCGACTGGCTGAAGGCTCAGCCTCGTGCTCAGGTTGCTGTGCGCCTGCCTGCTCGTCAAAAGTTGCGCTCCTTGCGTCAGCAAATCCAGTCGCTTGGCCATCGGGTGACGGTTCGCACGCCGTATTACTTCACCTCTATCCGTGTCAGCCGCTAAGTATGCTCCCCCTTGCAATGCTCATGTTCGGCCTGGCAATGCCGTTTCTGCTGTATACTCAGGTCGATGCCTATCAACCCAGGACGTGTCCTGTACCGCGACGACTACCTCCTCGCCGTCCACAAGCTCCCCGAAGAGCTCGTGGTACGCGGTCGTGGTGAGGTAGGAAAATTGCCACTACTCGATTTTTTGCGCAAAGATGAGCCTGGTCTCCGCCCCATCCATCGTCTCGATTTTGAGACGTCAGGCGTACTTCTTTTTGCTCGTCGCAAAGAGGCTCTTGAGGCCGTTGTCACCTCTAAATTCGCTGGCTGGACCAAGATCTACCGGGCCATTGTGAGCGGAAAGATGCTGACGAGTTCGGGCGTCATCAAGGCGAAATTGGCCGGACATGAGGCTGGTACGTTGCTCAATGCCGAGACGAGCTACCAAGTAGTGGAGAAATTCGCCGACTGCACCGATGTGGAGGCTCGTTTTGAAAAAGGCCGTCACCATCAGGTTCGTCGCCATTTCGCGTCCATACGCCATGCCTTGGCGCTCGACCCGCTCTATGGCGACAAGAAGACGAATATCTCATTCACAAAGCGTTACGGATTTCGGCGCTTCTTTCTGCACGCGTTGCGCGTTGAATTTCCACATCCCATCACAGGTGAGAAGATTGCCATCACCTCGCCGTTGCCTAAGGCCTACCTGGAAGCGCTGGAGCGTTTTCGTCGAGGTGGAGAGCGCCTACCGAAGAAGCGTGGCACTCGCTAAGATCTTCCCATGCGCGTTCTCTCGGGAATCCAGCCCTCCGGCACCCTCCATCTGGGCAATTACTTCGGTTCCATCAAGCCGAACCTGGAGTGGCTCGGGAAGGCCGAAGAGAGCTTCTACTTCATCGCTGACCTACATGCCCTCACGACGGTGCAGGACCCCGAGGCGCTGCGGCAGTACCGCCGCGACGTGCTGCTCGACTACCTCGCCTGCGGTTTTGATCCGGATAAGGCGGTGTTGTATTTTCAGTCCGACATTGCCGAGCACACGGAGTTAGCCTGGATCTTGGCCACTCTCACCCCGATGGGCCTTTTGGAGCGGGCCGTTTCTTATAAGGACAAGGTGGAGAAGGGGATTGCGCCGAGCGTGGGCCTGTTTACCTATCCGGTACTCATGGCGGCCGACATTCTGCTCTACGATGCTGGCCTGGTTCCGGTGGGTAAAGACCAGAAACAGCACGTGGAAATGACGCGCGATATCGCTGCGAAATTCAATCACCAATACGGCGATATTCTTGTGCTACCAGAGCCTTACATTCGTGAGACGGCAGCCGTGGTGCCCGGTACCGATGGCCAGAAGATGAGCAAGAGCTATGGCAATACCATCCCGCTCTTCGGTGCCGAAGCCGCCGTGAAGAAGGCGATCATGGGCATTGTCACCGACAGTCGCGGCATGCATGACCCAAAGGATCCCGACACCAGTCCTATTTTCCAGATTCATCGCCTCTTCCTGGCTGAGGCCGAAGCGACGGCACTGGCTGCCGAATATCGCAACGGTCTGCCGTACGGCGACGCGAAGAAGCGTTTACTCCAGACATATATCGACTTCTCGTCCCCTCTGCGTGCCAAGCGCGAGGCTTTGGCGAAAGATCAATCGGCATTGGATGACGTGGCCAGTGCCGGTGCCGCCAAGGCGTCGGTTGTGGCTCGGGCCACCATGGGGCGTGTCCGCCGGGCCGTTGGCCTTCGCTAAACCATGTCTACCGAACGCCTTATTCTCGGTTCTAGCAGCCCTGGTCGCGCCATGATTTTTCGACGTCTGGGATTGCCATTCGAGGTCTCGCCCAGCACCGTAGATGAGCCGGCTCACCCCGAACAAGTGCCGTCCGTTCGCGCTCGGCAACTTGCCCGACTGAAGGCCGAAGACGTGGCCACGCGTCATCCGCACGATACCGTGATTGGGTGTGATTCAGTGGTAGAGACGGCCGATGGACACCTGCTCGAAAAGCCGATTGACGCGGCCGATGCCGAGCGCATGATTCGGCTGTTGAGCGGCCGCCAGGCGCACTGCCATTCTGGCATTTGTGTCATTCGTAACGGACAAGCTGCCGTTGGCTTGTGTACGACTGCCGTCACCTTTGCGCCACTGTCGGACGAGATGGTGGCGTGGTGGATCGCACACGGAGGTTGGGAAGGATGCGCGGGCGCCTTTCAAATTGAGGGGCGTTGCCAGCTGCTCATTCGCAAGATCGAGGGCGACTTTACGAGTGTCGTTGGCCTGCCGGTCTACGTGCTTGGGAGTTTGTTGCAGGAGGTGGGATATCCCCTCTGGGACCAGGTGACATGGAGTCGGACGTGAACCCTTAGGGTCGTGGCAATCGAAAGCGCTTCAACTCGGCCATTCGCGCCTGGTAGTCGGGGCAGGCACGTTCCACCACGGACCAGAAACGCGCGTCGTGTCCTTGTTCAATACGGTGGGCTAATTCGTGCACAATAACGTATTCCAACAGGCGCTCAGGAACGAACAGTAGGGCGGTATTGAGCATGATGACGCCGCGACTGGAGCAACTGCCCCACTGCGACGAGGCGAATCCCAGGCGAACGGCGCTCACGGGCACGCGCAAGGTCTGTGCGTTCAGGTTATGCACGAGCGTTTCGATGCGCGCCAGCTCCTGCCGGCTCACGGTCTTCCATAGTAAGCGGTGAAACGGCGCAGTGCGCAGCATAGGGCCAACGTCCACCGTCCACTGCTCGCTGTCGGCGCATACGCGCGTGCGCGAGGCGGCACGCAGGGTGATGTGCAGGGTGCGGCCGTTGGCCAGGTGGATCGTTTCCTGGCTGTGTCCTTCGAGAAGGCGGCGGAATGGGTGGACAATCGTTTTTTTCGATTCACGCGCCACAATAACACTCATGCGCTTAAGAAGTTCGTCGATATGTCTCTCCTCTTCTCGTTTGCTCAGGTTCTTGGCCAGACGGATCACCACCGTTCCGTCCACAATGACGGCGCGCGAGTGCTTATTGCGCGTGCGTTCAACCTGGTGGCGGAGTTTGGAGGGGGCCATCAGGAGGAAAGTGTACGCTTGTCCCGCGATTGGCGCAGCTGGTCAGTGGGTCAATTTCGGGTTGGCGCAGGTGATCAATTGGTCCGCCCGAGAATCTGGCGTTCGCGCTCCACATAGTCCAGGACGGTGTCTACGTAAGCGGCGTGGCTCCATGCCAGAGGGCTGACCGACAAAGGTGCGCCGGTCTGCGGGTGGACCTGCTCGGGCAGTAGGCCGGCCGGTCCAGTGCAGCGAAGGGCCCAGTCCAGCCCGCTGCGGGTGGCGGCTAAGTCTGCAGGCGTCTGTGCGCGGGCGATTTTCCACTGCGTGAGCCACAGGGTGGTGATGATCCAGGGGTTGCCGGGAATGTCGGCAGTGGGTGGGACGACCGTGTGGTAGTAATCGTTGGTATAGCGCGCTAAGCCTCCCACGCTCGTACGAACCGTCAGGTGCTTCTCGAGTTGTTGCATCGTGGAGACGACGCGCGGGTCGTCTGTGGGCAATACCCCAAGGCGCCAGATCATCGCGATGGAGGCGTCCACGGTGGCGTCGCGTTCGGTCGTCTCGCCGTCCTTACGCTTGATCTTTTTGAGGAAGCGACCTTCCTTTTCGTCGTACAGGTGAAAGACCAGCGCTTGGCGCATGGCGTCGGCGGCCTCTTGATAGTCGTGTGAGTGGTGCGTGTGGCCTAGAATCTGCGCAATCTGCGCAGCCGCGTGCAAGCCGGCGATGACGGTGGCGACGGTGTAGGAGAAGATGCCTTTGTGCTCCTCCCACAGGTCGTAACTGAGCATAGGCAGACCGGTTTCGGTTTCGCGGAAGGCGCAGAGGAAACTAGCGGCCTTCTTCACGAAGCGCTCATACATTCCCTGTAAGAATTCGAAGTCTTGGGTTTCCTGGAAATGATTCCAAAGGGCGACGATCGGCAGAGCCGTTTCGTCCTCTTGAATGGGCAGCTGCGTCTCGCCGTCGCGGAACCACGGGTGCCAGGTGGAACCCAGTGAGCCGTCCGGGTTGAATTTGTGCAGCAGATAGCCGTCGGGCATTTGCGCACGGGCGCAGAAATCGAAGAAGCGGCGGGTCACCTCGCCGTAGCCGGCGCGATCCAGGGCGAGGCTCACTAGGGCGCCGTCGCGAGGCCAGACGTAGGTGTAGGTGTCGCGGTTGAAGGCCATGATGTCGCTGTCGGCCGCAGCCACGATGCCGCCGTGGTCGTCGGCGTGCGTGCGCAGCGTTAGCAGGCTGCGTTTAAATAATTCAACGTGTTCCATTGGCAAAGAGCCAAAGTCACGGTTGGCCTTGTTGACCCAGCTTTTCCAGTAATTACTGGAATTGCGCTGCAGGCGCTCGGGCGTGTCGTCCATTACACGCTCGTGCAGCGCTACGACGTCTTGGAGGGACTGCCCTAGGCAGAGCCAGATGGCGACTTCGGTCTCCTCTATATCGTTCACTATTGCCTCTACACTCACGCAGGAATCCACCGAACCCTGCACCACGGTGTTTTCAGAGAGATGGCCGTCCTCGGCGTCGCGCCAGGTCCCTTCCAGGCCCTGGTAGTTGCTCTTGCCCACTGCGAAGCTGGAAAGCCCGCAGCGATTTAATTTGTTCATACTATGCAACACGGAGCCGATTTGCTCGCCACGCGCGGGTGTGCGACACACGGCCGGCCGACTGCAGTCGCCGCCAATAAGGAAGTAGCGTGTCTGGCGGTAATGAATGACAGCGTTGGTGTGTGGCTCGTAGAAAGCCGTGTCTTTCTGCTTATCGCCGTAAATGTGAAAGTCGTGGTGGGCGAAGACCTTTACAGTCCGGTCGCCGGGCGTTGTGGCACGCAAGAAGAAGCGGCGCACGAGCACGTCGTGCACGGGATGGACGCTGTCTTCAATACGCACTTTCAGGCCTAGCTCCGCGTGCTCCAGCCGCGATTCGCTCGTGAGCGTCTCCAGACGATAGGCGGGCATCACGTTCCAATTCGGGTCGGTCACCCAGGCAAAACCGCGGTCTTGCACATGGAAGCCCAAGCGGTGGGCATTACCGAAGGTGGTGTGGTCCTCCATGCCCACGTAGGGGTAGTAGAGGTCGCGAAGCTGCAGGCGCGCATCGAAGGTCGCGAGGAGGCGGCCGTTTCCGAGAACAAGAGAGCGCGGCATCAGCGGTTGGAGGAGGGGATGCGGGCCAGGCGGGCCTGCAAATCGCAGAGGGCGTGACTGAAGCGGCGGTAGGCCTCGTAGGGAGAATCGTAGGGGCTGAAGTACTTGTGCACATCGCCGTCGGCCCAGTACTTCGTGCACATGTAGTAGAAGTGATCCGAGGTCTGGAGTCGGCGCCAATCAAGCAGCAAGTCGTCGTCATCGGCCGCCAGGACGTCTTTCTCCAGGGCGTAGAGGTTTTCGAGTGCGGCCTGTTGAATGGCGTTTCCCTGCCAGGCCGAGAGGTCGCGTTCGCTGTCCGCCCAGGAAATTGGTTCATGGGCGTCGTAGATGGGGCTGTCACCTTTCCATTCCAGCAGGGCTTGTGACGGCGTGACGGTGGCGATGCCTTCGCGAGTCAGCGCCGCGGGCAAGGCACCCAGAAAATCGAAAATGCCGGATTCGGCCCACTGGTGCTCGCCGAATGTTTCGTAGTCCATGAAGAGATTGACGCTGTGTCCCGGGCTCTCCTTCGCCCAGCGCGCGAACGTCTCGGCCGAGAGGGGATGACTGGCCCAGTTCTTGTCGGAGAAACGGAAAGCGACGTCGTCACTCAAACGGTAGTGCTTCAGCAGTACGTGGAAGCGGCGGCTGGGGAGGGGACGACTGCGCGCGGCGGCGATGGTGTGTTCGGTCTGGCGCGGCAGGCGGAAGGCCGGCGGCACCACCGGGTCGCCCGGGTGGCGGTCGCCAAGCAGGCGGTCGACGCCTTCGGCCAACATGCCGCGGAAGCCTAGGAGGCGCACCTGGTTCGCGAGTTCGTTGCTGTAGATTAGCTCGGTATTACGGAAAACTTTCGGCACGCGGCCAAAATGTTTGCGGATTTTCTGTGAGTGCGCTTTTACCTGGGAACAGAATTCGGCGGTGGATTTGAGCGCGCACAGCGAATGGCAGTCGGTCTCGCCCAGGAATTCCACCTGTCCCGTTTTGGCCAATGCTTTAAACGATTTCAACACGTCGCGGCCGTATTCTTGGCACTGGTCCAGAAACACGCCCGAGAGCGAAAACGACACTCGAAACTCCGGTTGTTCATCGAGTAACTGGAGTAGGAGTGCATTGGTCGGCAGGTAGCATTTCTCGGCCACCTTCCGGAAAATTTTGCGATTATTTTCGGCGTCGAAGTAATCGGGCGTGGCGGCCCCAATGTCTGTCACGCGCAAGTCGCGCAGACGGTAGGGCTGGTGCACCTGGAAGTAGAAACAGACGCGGTTACTCATGCGTGGGAAGGGTGGAGAAGCGAGTGGTAGACGGCGCGGACGGCCTGAGCTTGGTTGTGCCACGACAGGCGTTGGAGGAGTCGGGGGGCTTCGGTCTTCAGCTGCATGGCCAGCGGTTTTTCGCGCAGGATGGTCAGGATGCAGTCGGCCATTTTGGCGGTGTCCCAGAAATCGACCTTAAAGGCGTGGTCGAGCACCTCGCTTACGCCTGACTGGCGGCTAACCACCACCGGCGTACCTTGGGCAATTGCCTCCAGTGCCACCAGGCCGAAGGGTTCGGAGAGTGATGGCATCACGAAGCACGAGGCGGCGGCGTAGAGCGCGGAGGCTTCGCGTTTACTCACCTGACCGGCGAACACCATGTTGCGCGAGAGGCCAGCTTCGCAGGCGGCCTGCATGAGTTCGCCCTGCATGGGTCCGGCACCCGCCATAACGAATTGCACCTCGGGGCGGTGGACGTGGATTTCTTTAGCGACGGCGACGAACTGGTGCGGGTTTTTCTGTACGGTCAACCGACCTAAAAAGAGTACGAGTGGGTGGTGGCTGACGGTGGCAGGTGTGGCCGGAAGAGGGTCCGTGTCGTGACCGTTGTGGACCACCGTGATTTTGCCGGGGTCGATTCCATACTCACGCGTCAGTAGCCGTTTTGTATAGTCACTCACGGCGATAATGCGGTCGGCGGCGATAAAACCCTCGCGCTCCAGGCCGTAGATCCACGGGTCGGGATGGCCGTCGGTGCGGTCGAGTTCGGTGGCGTGGATGTGGGCCACCAGAGGGGCGTCGCGCAACTGGGCGGCAGCGGCGCCGGCACCGTAGGTCATCCAATCGTGGCTGTGGATCACGTCAGCCTCGCGGTCCTTGCTCGCTTCTACGCTGGCAACGGTGTAGTGCGCCACGGCGGCGGCCAGATCGGGGCCGTATAGGTTTCCACTCGGTGACGATGCTGCACGTGCCGCAAAGGCTCGGACGTCGTCGTACGGGCGCAGTAGGCTGGTGACAGGTACTACGCCCGACGATACGGCAGCAGCAGCCACTACGTCGGAATGTGTGGCGCCAGTCGCACTGACATGCGGCAGCACGAGCGTCACGTCGACCTCACTCAATTGCAGCCCGCGCACAAGTCCTTCGCACGCCACACCTAGTCCGCCCGAGTGCACCGGGGGAAATTCCCAGCCGAACATGAGCGAGCGCAGGCGCATGGAGTGTGTGTTTGACTTCCGACCCAGCCGGAAATCTTCTTATTTTAGCATCTTGAAGCCCTTCCGGCCATGCCGTGACAGGTTCATCATGCGGTCTTCCGGTTGCGTTTTTGTAAGAACATTTTGCAATGCTTCCTAAGTGACAGAAAACGCCTGTCTGTCCAGGGAGGCGCGCGATCTGACTGGTAGTCTTTTTTTTGTATGCTTCCGCTTTTCGTCACACTCTTCTTGGCGGGAATTCTGACTATCTTCCTGCCCTGCATTCTGCCGCTCGTCCCCATTGTACTCGGCGTGAGTATCGCTGGGCGTAGCCGTCTGCGTCCGTTGGTGATCGTGGCGGGGATGGTGGCGGGCTTCGTAGGCTTTACCTTCTTGCTACAGGTCTTACTGATGCAGTTCGTCACGCTTGCCTCGTTCGTGCAGACGGCAACCTACGACGTGCTCGTGCTCTTCGCGGCCGGTTTCCTGACGGAGCGTCGCTGGGCGCGTTGGATCTTAGCCGCTCTTGGTGCCGCCTTCTTTGTGCCGGACGGCTGGATGTTTGTGGTTGCTGTACTGATTGTTAACGTGCTGCTTCTCGAAATTGGCGGTCGCTTGGCGCCTCGTTTGCAACAAATCGGCGCCGATGCTCAGGAGGTGACGCGACGGACGCAGGGCGACAACCTACTGGCGGCCTTCGTGGTGGGACTAACGCTTGGGTTGGTATGGGTGCCGTGTGCCGGACCGGCGCTTGGCTTCGCGCTGGCGCTCGTGCGCGAACAGCCGGGACCGACGGCCTTCTTGGCACTTGCGGTGTATGCCCTGGGGGCGGCGGTGCCTTTGCTGCTCGTGGGCTACGGTGGGCAGCTGGCTGCGCACGTCGTGCATCGTCTCACGCGATATTCAGGGCTCATGAAAAAACTCGCAGGCGCGTTGCTCCTTCTTACGGCAGTGGCGTTGGAGTGGAATCTCTTCTCTGGCGTGCAGCTCTGGTTGGCTGGCACGCGTCCGGCCGAGATCGCGCAACGCTTGGAAGACAGTCTTTTTCCTGGGTCGCCGCCGGTTGCGCCCAATGCCGATGGCACCCTGCCTGATCTGGGACCAGCGCCCGCCTTTGTCAAGCTCGGTCCATGGCACAACAGCCAGCCGCTCAATGCCAGCGCCTTGCAGGGGAAGGTGGTTCTTGTCGATTTCTGGACGTACAGCTGCATCAATTGCCTGCGTACGCTGCCGGCCATGGCCGGCTATTGGGAGCGGTTTAAAACCGGTCCGTTCCTGATTGTGGGTGTGCACACTCCCGAATTCGCTTTTGAGCAAGATGCCAGCAACGTCGCCGACGCGGTTGAGCGCTTGGGTATTCACTATCCCGTTGCTCAAGACAATACGTACGGCACCTGGCGGTCATTTTCCAACCACTACTGGCCGGCCAAATACCTGATCGATGCCAATGGCCGGCTGCGCTATCAGCACTTTGGTGAGGGGAATGAGCAAGAGACGGCCGATGCGATCGAGTCGCTGTTGCTAGAGGCGGGCTATTCCTTCGCTACGGCGCCCATCGACGCTGATGACGTACCTGGTGAACGGCGGCCGCTGACGCCTGAAATCTATTTGGGTATTCGCGGTTGGGATTCGCTGGTCAATGGTGGTCCATTGCCTACCGACGCTCCCACCGAGTACGTGGAGCCAGACGATATCCCGCTGCATGCTGTCGCCCTCGATGGACGTTGGCAGCTGAAGGCGGACGAACGTCAGGTGCTCGTGAATGGCAGCGGTTCGCTGCGCATTCGCGCCCTGGCGGGCGAGGTGAATGTGGTCCTTGGTCCCGAGCGCGAGGGCGACGACATCGCCGCCGAGGTGCGCGTCGACGGCGGCGACCCCGTGCCGTTGACGATCGATCGTCATGATCTGTTCCGTCTCTTTAAGGGTGACTACGGCGAGCATGATGTAGAGATCACCTTTAGTAAGCCCGGCGTCGCTGCCTATGCCTACACATTCGGTTCCTGACCCTGCTATGCTCCGCGCCATGCGCCTCCCTCCCGCTCTTGCCGTCGTTCTTGTTCTGGCCGCCTGCAACTTTGCTCCCAGTCAGCCCACCGAGATTCCGCCGGTGCCGGTGGTGACATCCGGTTCGGTTCAAGGTCCTCGTGATGTGAGTGAAGACGGCCTGGGCGCGCCGCAGACAGCTACGGCGGCCGTGCTTGTCATCAATAAAGGCATCGGCAGTGGTGCCTGGATGAACAGCTCGGGCATGGTCATGTGGTCGTCCTCGGCGGCGGTGGCGTCCGGCACGTCGTTGTCGGCATCAGGATCGGGATCGGTCAGCTCCGCCTCGGGCGTGGCGGTTTCCTCATTGTCGGTTTCGAGCCTGACGGTAACCGCCTCCGGTTCGATGATGGGCAGCGGGACGATGGCAGTCACGTCGTCATTGCCTTCCGTCAGTAGCGCCTCCGGAACGGTGGTGTCCTCGAGCAGTCTGATGTCTTCCTCATCGGCTATGACCTCGTCGGCTGTGGCGTCGTCGTCGATGCCCACGGTTGATGGCGAACAGGTCATTCTACCGCCGGACGCCACGCCGAGTGGCGGTGTGCAGCCCCGTCGTGTGGCCAATAACCTCGTGATTTCGCTGGAAACCGATTACGAAGCGCTGCCGCCGGGCGGCCTGATGCAGATATCCATTCCGGTGCGAAACTTCTCAGCCGGTCCTGCTGAAGGTTTCTTGGTTGAGGCTCTGGTGCCCGAGGGCGTCATGATTACCGATGCGGTGCTTGGCGAAATCGACGGCCGTGCCGTGCGTTGGCGCTTCAATCAGCTTTTGCCCAATCAGATGTACACATTGCACTTCGCCGTGCGCGCTCCCCGTGGCGTGCCCAATCAAACGCTCTTGCCGTTTTCGGCTCGGGTGAGCGGGGGCAACCTGGCCGGTACGGCGTTGGTCACGACCACGGTGACGGTTGAGAGCGGTTTGCCGCAGACCGGAGTGGACATGGGGGCGACGTTGCTGGAAGGCGCGCGCACGTCGGCATCGGCCGGACAGCGCACGGTCTTATTGGTTGCCGCGTTGACGGCTCTGGCGCTCATGACGGGTCTTGTCGCTGGTCGCGTCATTGCGTCGCAGCACGCCTAAAAAACCGCCCGCGTGAACGCGGGCGGTGTGGATTGCCCCTCTCTCAGAAGAGAGGGTCGTCGGCTGGTGCCGCGGGGGCATCCAGCCCCGGCTTTCGAAAGAACACCATCATTTCGATGGGCTGCCCCATCACTGACCCATCGGGCAGTCGTACGGGCAGCATGACGATGAACGTGGCTTCCGCCGGTCGGCCATGCCGGCGTTCCAAATTGGCGATAGCTTGCTCGAAAAGTTGTCGGTTGCGGCCGTTGATCGCACGCGGATGCTTACGCTCGGGATCGTTTGGTACGTACCAATACGCTCGGATGATGTAGCAGCCGGCTTCTGGTTCGACGATTTCGATCTGCTCCCGCGGGAGTTTGTAGTGCAGGGTGGCCAAGAAAGCCACTACCACACAGATGAGGAAGACGGCCGTGCCTCGGGTCTTCATGGGCTGATTCCTCTGGGTTGAAAGGACGTTTCTGAACTATTTTCACCGTACCATTTTCTGTTTTATAAGCAAGGTTACGGTTGGTCAGGTTTTTCGTCGCCTGGTCGACCGTGTCGACTTAGACTGCGAGGTATGCGCCTACTCCTCGTCCTGCTTTCGTCTCTGTTTTTGCCGGCCTCGGCTCTGGCCGCTCTACCCGGGCCGCCAGCCCTCACGGTCGCGGTGGTAGTTCCTCCGCAGGGGTCGGTGCCTCAGGGGGCGCAGCGCGTTTCTATGTTGACGCTGACGCTGGAAGCGAGCTGTGCCAGCGACGTGGCGGTGGCTGCGCTTGATGTGCGTCATGGCGGCCTTGGCAACGTTCGCGATCTGGCCCGCGTATACCTGATGGAAGGTGATCGTCGGGTGTCGCGCGCCGCCGTCCCCTCGGACAAGGCGGCCACGACTCTGCGTTTTCGTTCATTCACGGTGTCGGCCTGCGAGTCTCGTGTGATCACTGTCGCAGCCGATCTTTCGCCGTCCGCTGCAGCGGCAGGGGAGCATCGCCTGGCATTGGAAGAAGTTCGTGCCGATGCCCCAGTGCAGATTGTTTCAGTTCCCGTTGTTGCGTCTGTACCGCGCGCAACCGTCACGCCTGCTGTTGCCGCACAGATCTCTATTGAATTTTTGCCGGTGCGTACCAGCGTGACGTATGGCTCTAACCGCACGTTGGCGCGTGTACGTCTGGAGAATGACGGCCGCCGTGCCCAGTCGGTCCGGGCTATTACTTTCACCAACAACGGTTCAGCTCGTGACGCCGACCTGCAGAACCTGGCCCTCTACTCCTCATCCGGCGAGCGGATCTCCACATCCATCGACGCGCTCGATGGATCCATTCTCCGCGTCAACCTTGATCCCACCCTCTCCTTGGAGTCACGCGACGAGAAGGTGTTGGAGCTGCGCGGCGATGTGCGTGCCAGTCGCAAGCGGACTATTGAATTCACGGTAGAAGAACCTTCAGACGTGGAGGTAGTGGAAGCACGAACGCGCTAAGAATGGTTGTGGCTCGGGCTGGGAATCCGTAGGCTAGGCGGGATGCTTGAATCACTCCAGCCGATACTCGAATCGTGGGCCACGGCTATGCCGCTCGGGGCTTTCGTGGCAATCGGATCGGTGGTGGAGGAGGTGATCGCGCCCATTCCGTCGCCGTTCATCCTGACGCTCGCCGGATCTATTGCCGCCACGCGCGGTGACGGCTGGCTAGACGTTGTCGTCCTACTCTTGCTTGCAACTGTCGGTAAGACGATTGGTTGTTGGATTCTCTATGCCATCGGCGACGCCGCCGAGGACGTGCTGCTTGCGCGCTTTGGGCGTTACCTCGGTCTTTCGCACCAGAGTGTGGAGTGGGTCGGCCGCCACTTCCGCGGCGGTCCGCGCGACCTGCTTGTGCTCACGGGTCTGCGCGCGCTCCCCATCGTGCCGAGTGCGCCGCTGTCGCTGCTCTGCGGCGTCACGAAGATTCCGCTGCGCCCCTATCTCATCGGTACATTTTTCGGTTCGGCCGTCCGCTGCGGCCTCTTCCTGCTGCTCGGCTACCTGGGCGCCGACGCAGCGTTCGGCCTCGTCAGCGGCGTGAACTCGCTGGAGTCAATCCTTACGGTCGTCTGCGCCTTGTCCGTTGCTGCCTTTATCGGCTGGTGTTATTGGCGTCGCCAGGAGCGCCGTGATAACGAAAAAACCCCTCCCGCGAGCGGAGGGGCAAAGGCCTGATCATTGGTGATCAGGCGGCTGAGGCCATGAGATTGAAGGCCCGGGTCACGGCTTCGATGGTTTCGGGGTAGCCGGCGATCACGCGTCGATCCGGCACACCGTCTTCACGGGTGAAATGGAGAGACATATCGAGGATCTCCTGCCCCGGACGAATGCGGACGAGACCGCCCGTCGAGGCGTGCAGGACGATTGAGCCGAGCATGGCCTCTGGGACCTGGGTCCAGTAGATCTCCGCCTCGCGGTTGAGACGCTCCGTCACGATCCGGCAGAGCCGGCTCGGGGCATATCGTCCCACCAGCTGGCGGGCGAACTCGGGGCCAAGTTCCTGGTATACCTCGCGGCGCATGCAGCGGAGCGTGTCCTCTTCGTCTTCATCTTCCATGCCGCCATTCGCAGTGCACTGGCACGCGCCGGGCCACGATTCCTTCTGGCCTTTCTCATAGTCCCACTCGCCGCGCCGCTGCAGGACTACGAATGGTCCCTGGTCGTCATGCGAGGCCACCAGCAGGGCGGCCACCATCCTGTTCACTTTTGTCGTCATAACGTTTCCAATCGTACGTGCGAGAGGCGACGTCGTCACCGCTCCTTGTGAAAGTTCGAACCCAAAACTTCGCGCACAGTACGGATATTTCCTACTCTGTCAATTTTTGGAAAAAGCCACAGATCAGCGCCGTGCGGACTGGGCAAAGGCGATTGCCGTCCCTACAATGCGGCCGTCCGTTTCTCCCTCCTCTTTTTTTCATGGACCACGGCGATGTCATCCTCCGGTTCGACGAAGTCTCGTTCCACTACGAGAACCACAAGCAGATTCTTGAAGGCGCAAGCTTCTCGGTGCGTGAGAACGCCAAGTTGACGATCATGGGGCAGAACGGTGCCGGCAAGAGCACCATTTTTAAATTGATGACGAAAGAGGCAAAGCCACAGGAGGGGCAAATCCACCAGAAGCGCGGCACGACGATCGGCATCGCCAAGCAGGTGATCCCCCACGCCGACATGGAGAAGACCGTCGAGGAGTTTTTTGAGGGCGCCTTCCCCGAACCGCCCAAAGACATCGAGCGCCGCATTACGAGTGTGCTCGACACCGTCAATCTGCATGCCCCGCTCGATAAGCGCATTAAAGCCTTTTCCGGTGGTCAGAAGGCACGTTTGCTGCTGGCCTTCGCTCTCATTCAAGAGCCCGACATTCTTCTTCTCGATGAGCCGACCAATAACCTCGACAAGGCCGGAATTGACCACTTGATCGGCTTTCTCGTGATGTATGAGAAGACTGTCATCGTCATCTCCCACGATGCAGCTTTCTTGAATAGCTTCACAGACGGCGTGTTGTATCTCGACGTGCACACTCGCAAGGTGGAGCAGCATGTCGGCGGTTACGACGAAGTGGTGGAACGCATCGCCGAGCAGATTGAAGCCGAGCAACGTCAGAACGCCCGCATGGAGAAGGCGATCATCGATCAAAAGGAGAAGATTAACTTCTTCTCACATAAGGGAGGCAAGATGCGCAAGCTTGCCAGTAAAATGCGCGAGGCGGTGGAAGAGGCGGAGGAGAACAAGGTGGAAGTGCGTCGCGAGGATAAGACGATCCCGGCGTTTACCATTGAGGCCCAGCCGTTTTCTTTACCGCTTGTGAAGATCTCGTCGCTTACCGTCATGGAGAATCACAAGCCGACGAAGAAGAAGGTGGAAATGGTCATTCGTCGCCGCGACCGCATCCTCATTTCCGGACCCAATGGCATCGGCAAAACGACGCTGCTTGAATCGATGGCCAACCGCACCGAGAAGGGCGCTGAGATCGCCGCCGAAGCGGTTGTGGGCTACTACCGTCAGGATTTTTCAGGCCTGCCGCTCGACCAGACGGTCTATGAAATTCTCGAAGAAGCCATGGAGAAGCCCAATAACCAGCTGGTCTTCGAGACGGCCGCGCGCTTCCTCCTGCCGGGCGAGAAAGTGAAGGCCAAGGTGGCATCGCTTTCGGAGGGTCAGAAGGGCTTGCTCTGCTTCGCCCGCTTCACGTTGCTGAAACCCAGCTTGCTCATTCTCGACGAGCCGACGAATCATATCAATTTCCGCCATCTGCCCGTGATTGCCGATGCGCTCAATGAGTACGAGGGCGGCATGATCCTGGTGAGCCACGACTCCGAGTTCGTCTCCAAGTTGACGATGACCGAGGAGTTGGATCTCGGTTCACTCTAAGGATCACTGCTTCTCCCCGAACCGTTGCGCTGTCGCTCGGTAGAAGAAAAGGAAGACTGCAACAAGCACGCCGATATCGTCGAGCTGGCCCAGGAACGGGATGATGTCTGGTACCACGTCGAGCGGCGAGACGCCGTAGATGAGGCCGCTGACGAGCAGCGCCTTGGCCGCGAACGGAACTTTTGGGTCGAAGAACGCGCGCCAGAGGAGTTGGATTCTTTGAAGAGGGCGGAAACTGCTCATGCGCTCATTGTACGCAATTTTCCCCTCGCTTCACGCCGTTGGCAGCGGCGATGCAGCTGTTGCCGTAGACTTCGCCATCGCAGCCGCACCAGCCGCCCTCCAGGTAGTACATCGGGCACATCATCTCCATGTCGGTGCAGCCGTCGGCCGTCGCGGCCTGGCCGGCCGGGCAGAGGCAGCTATCCCCGCTAGAAGATGAGGAGGAACTCGACGAGGCTGAGCCCGTGATCGTGAAGGTCAGACTGTTGCTGACGGCCCCGTCCTTGTTCTCCACGGAGACGTCGTACTCGCCGGGGCCGTAGGGCAGCACGGCGATCTTGCAGAAGGGCAGGCAGGGGAGCGTGGTCTTGGCCGGGACGCGGAAGACCAGCTTGGTGCCGCGCTGGCGCGAGCGCAGGTTCTCCAGGACGCTGCCGTCGAAGTAGACGGTGTTGCCCGTGCGCGTGAAACTCTGGCCCGAGATCACGACGCGCTGGCCGGCGCGGCCGGAGTCAGGCGAGAGGCGGTCGAGTTCCAGCGGGCCGACGGTGGAGGGGCAGTGCCAGCTGCCATCGCGGCAGATGGGCGTGCCCTGGAAGCAGTAGATCGGGTCGGCGTCGGCGCAAGCGTCGGGCGTGGGCAGGCATTCCCACGAGCCGTCCTGGCAGGCAGCCGCGGTACCGGTCATGCAGAGCACTTCCACAGTGGGGCAGGAAGACGCGCTCGATGATGAGCTGTGGGGCACGCAGGTCCAGTCGCCATGCACGCACTCGGGCATGGTGCCGACCATGCAGAGGATAGCGCTCGGCGAGCCGCAGCTCTGGTCGCTGGAGGAAGAGCCGCTATCGGTGACGCACTGCCACCGGCCGTCATTACCACAGACGGGGTCGTAGCCTTCCATACAGCGGACGTTGTTGGGACCGCAGGCGGACTCGGAGTCGTTGGGTAGGCAGGCCCATTTGCCGTCGTCCTTGCAGACAGGCTCGTAGCCGCTGCCGCAGCGGACGTAGCTGGGGCCGCAATCCGGCGCGATCACGCGGGCGGAGGCGGGCGAGGAGGCGACGGCCGCGCCGAGGGCGGCGGCGATCGTCAGGGTGAGGATGGAGAGCGGGACGCGCATAAGGAGTGGGGAAGTGGGAGACCGTACGCCCACTTATACGTCCGAGCGGGTAGATCGTTACAGGAAAGGTGCTTGCTTGCCGCCCGCTTGACCCCGGAAATACGGTCATTTATCATTCAACCATATGGTTGAACGTGTTGTCGACCTTGATCTGGTGTTTGGATCACTCGCCCATCCTGTGCGGCGGGACATTCTCCGACGCGGTGCACGCGAGCGTCTGACGGTAGGGGGTATGGCGCGCTCTTACGATCTCACGTTTGCCGCCGTCTCGAAGCACATCAAGATTCTCGAGCGTGCCCGGCTCGTGACGAAGCGTCGGCGCGGACGCGAGCAGGTGGTCGAACTCTCTGGCGAGGCGCTCCACTGCGCTGCGGACTACCTTCAGGAGTACGAGCGACTCTGGAATACCCGCTTCGACCGCCTGGAAAAATACCTCGCTGCCTGGCCCTTCGGTCGCAAGGACGCCTGATTCGCCTTCATCCTTTCCCCTTTCCGTATGCCTACGAAGACCCTCACCATCACCCGCACCTTCGATGCTCCGATGGAGCGCGTTTGGGAAGCGTGGACAGACCCCGAGCACATCAAGCGTTGGTGGGGTCCGGCTATCTTCACTGCGCCCGCCATCAAGAATGATCTGCGCGTGGGCGGTAAGGGCCACTTCTGCATGCGCGGTCCGGCCGGCAGCGATTTTGATAAGGATATGTGGAGCCTCGCTGTCTACCGGGAGATCGTGCCGTTCCAGAAAATCGTCTACGCCGACCACTTCGCCGACGCCGAGGGCAACATTGTCTCGCCCAAGGACTTCGGCATGCCGGGCGAGTGGCCCGAAGAGATGCTTGTGACGGTGACGTTTAAGGACCTGGGCGACGGCCGCACCGAGCTGACGCTCGTGCACACGGGCCACCCCGAGGAGATGGCCGGCTACGCCGAGCAGGGCTGGAACGAGTCGCTCGATAAGTTTGCCGTCGTTCTGCGCTAAGATCCCAGTACTTCCTTCTCCTCCCATGCTGTACCTCTTCCTATTCCTGGCCGTCCTCGTCCTGCTCATCGCCTTCGTGGCCATGCAGTCCGGCAATTTCCGCATCTCGCGCTCGGTGGTGGTGATGGCTCCGCCCGAGGCCGTGTTCCCGCACATCAACGACTTCCACCAGTGGGTGGCCTGGTCGCCGTGGGAGAAGCTCGATCCCAACACGAAGCGTACCTTTGGCGGCTCGCCCCAGGGCGTTGGCGCCACCTACGCCTGGGTCGGCAACAAGAACGTCGGCGCGGGCAACATGCAGATCCTGGAGAGCAATCCCAACGAGATCATCCGCCTGGCGCTCAACTTCGAGGTGCCGTTCAAGGCCAACCACATGACCGACTTCACCTTCAAGCCCGAGGGCGCCGGCACGCTCGTCACACAGACGATGTACGGCAAGAACGGGTTCATGGGGAAGGCCATCCACCTGATGATGGACATGGACAAGAAGATGATCGGCCCGCAGTTCGAGAAAGGCCTCAACGACCTCAAGGCGATCGTCGAGACCGCCAAGTAATCCACTCCACTCCCTTCCATGCCCGCCGATAACGAGATCATCCTCACCCGCCAAGTGGTCGCCCCGCGCGCCCGCGTTTGGGAGGCATTCACACAGCAGGCCCACCTGGAGCGCTGGTGGGGGCCGGACGGTTTCTCCATTACCACCTCGGCCTTCGACTTCCGCGAGGGCGGCGCTTGGGTCTTTGTGATGCACGGTCCTGACGGCCGCGACTATCCCAATAAGATCATCTTCACCCAGATCCGCGAACCCGAGCTCCTCGCCCACGACCACGGTGACGACGGCAAGGGGGAAATATCGTTCAAGGCGGTAATCACGCTTGAGGAGCGCGATGGCGGCACGCTTGTCACGATGCGTTCCATCTTCCCCACGGCCGAGCTGCTCAAGCGCGTCGTCGAGGAGTTCGGCGCCATCGAAGGCGGCAAGCAGACCCTCGCCAAACTTGCTGCGTACGCTGAGTCCCTCTAGTTTTGTCTTAATCCTTCCCCCTGAAGCTATGACCTACATCGACGGATTCGTCATCAAGATGCCAAAGAAGAACGTGGAAGCCTACAAGAAAATGGCCCGCCTCGGGCGCAAAGTGTGGATGAAGCACGGCGCTCTCCAATATGTGGAGGCGATCGGTGACGACCTTGCACCCTCGCCCACGGGGCCAGCCAGTCGCGTCTTCCCCAAACTGGTCAAGGCTGGGGCTGATGATGTTGTGTTCTTCTCTTTCATTGTCTTCAAAAACAAGGCTCACCGCGACCGCGTGAATAAGAAGGTGATGGCCGACCCCGCCATGAACGACCCGAATTTCGACACCCAGTCGATGCCCTTCGAAATGAAGGACATGTCGTACGGCGGCTTCAAGAGCGTTGTCGAAGCCTAATTAGGGTCGTTTCTCGGCTGGGCAGCGTTCCCACTTCTTCGCCCAAGCAACCACGCCGCTGAATATCGTGCGTAGGTCCATGCCCTTCTCCGTGATTTCGTAGTAGCAGGTCATCGGTTTGGCGTTTTCCACCACGCGCACGATTAATCCTTCTTGTTCCATTTCGCTTAAGCGTTCGGAGAGGATACGCGCGTTGATCTCGGGCAGAGCGGCTTCAATCTCGGAGAAGCGCAAACGCTTGTTCTCCGTAAAAGCTCGCAGGATCAGGAGCATCCACTTTTTTCCGAGCTTCTCGATGATGCGGTACATCGGACAGGCGCACGATGTGCTAGCCGTAGACTGAGCCATGGCTGCCAGTATACAGCACCGCTGTAAAATAGTTCATTAGTCACTTTACTTTAGTAAGTTGATGGTTCATCCTGTGTGAACCTACTTCTTTCCCATGTTCTCTATGCGCAATCAGTGTGCCATGGCGTCGTCGGGTGGCTGCGGCTGCGGTGCCTCGTCTTCGTGCAGTTGTCAGTCCTGTCAGTGCGCCTAAGCGATACGGGCGGCCGCCGTGGTCGCCCTTTTTTGAGGTACCCTCTGGTCTTACCGCAGCAGCGACAGGATCTCTTCCGCCAACTCGCGGTGCCCGCAGGCAATCATCGGTTCGGCCGTGAACGGGTCCACGCGACCGCCGGCGAAGTTGATGAAACAGCCGCCCGCCTCCTCCAGGATGGCCTGGGGCGCGGCGATGTCCCACGGGCCTTGCTTCACCTTCTGCGGGGCGTTGTCGTGGATGACGGCGCCCAGCCGGCGGCCGGGTTCCAGAATGCGCAGCGCGATGCCCGAGTGGGGCGGGGGAGTGGTCACCAGCGGAGCGCCGCGTGCCGCCGACCGCAGCTCGCGCCGGAGCGTGGCGAAGCCGGCGCTCTCGTACTGGGCGTCGCCGTAGGCGTTCATGGCCACCCAGGCCTCGCGCAGGCTGGCTACGGACTTCGTGGCGTCCAGCGTCTCGCCATCGCGATATGCCCCCTTTCCTGCGCTCGCATAGAACCACTCACCGGTCAGTGGGAAGTGGACGACGCCCAGGCGGTACTCGCTGTCCTCTCGGAGCGCGATCAGCACGGCCGGTACGTCGCCGCCGGCGCCGAACAGGAAGCCGCTGGTGCCGTCGAGCGGATCGACGAACCAGAGGCGGCCGGTGCGTTCCTTGGTGTCCGGCTCCAGCTCTTCCGAGACGATCGAGTCCTTGGGACGGGCGCTGCGGATGATGGTGGCGATGGCGGCGTCGGCTTCCTTGTCCACGTCGCTCACCAGGTCGGCGAAGCCTTTCTGCTCGATCGCGACGCCCGCGGTCTTGCCACGGCGAATGATGGCGCCCGCGGCCTCGGCCGCTTCGGCAGCCAGGCGCAAGTCATCCTCTTGAAGCGAAAGCAGATGGGAGGGGACGGTCATAGGAGGGGATTGTGGACGTCGATGCCGCGGATGTTCTCGAGCTCTTTGACGCCGTAGCGGTCCATCCAGGCCAGCAATCCGCGATTGATGGCGTTGGCTACGCCGAGGCCTTCGCCGCGCAGGGCTGTCACCAGCTGCAAGGCCGAGGCTCCGGCGCGGATCTTCTGCAGGGCGGTCGCGGCGTCCTTCACACCGCCTACGCCGATGATGGCCAGCTCGTCCGTCGCCTGCCGGTGGATGTGGGCGATCTGGCGCGTGCTCATGGCGCGGAACTCGGTGTCGTCGCCGCTCAGGCCGCCAGCCTCGCCGCGCCAGCGCTCGCCGTATTTGGCCTTCAGCTCGGGGCGGATGGTGGTGTTGGAGGCGATGATTCCGGTCGCGCCCTGCGAGACGGCCACGTCGACCACATCGTCGACGGCGCTCAGTTCCAGGTCCGGCGCGATCTTCACGAAGATGTCGGTGTCATGATCCATGTCCGCCAGCGCTCCGCGCACCGCCTGGAGGATGTCCGTGAGCGGTCCTTTTTCCTGCAGCGAGCGCAGGCCGGGCGTGTTGGGCGACGAGACATTGATCGCGAAGTAGGCGGCGCGGTCCGCCAACCGGCGGGCGACGGCGGCGTGCGCTTCGGGCGCATTGGCAGCTTCTACTTCCTTATTTTTTCCCAGGCTAATGCCAATGGGAATGCTGTTATTGCCGTAAGCGGCGAGGTTTTGAGCCACCACCTCCATTCCCGGACTGTTGAAGCCTAAGCGGTTGAGGCTTACGCCGTCGCCGATCATGAACTGCCGAGGCTTGGGATTGCCGGGTTGTGGGTGTTGCAGGACGCTGCCCACCTCTACGCCCGCGAAGCCAATTTCGTGCAGAGCGCGCACGGCCCGCCCTTTCTTGTCCCAGCCGGCGCCGACGAGGAGGGGATTCTCAAGGGTAAGGCTGCCCAATTTCATGTGCAGGCGCGGGTCTTCAACGCGTGGGCCGGAGAGGAGGCGAAGAAGTCGGCGACGGATGGGGCCGCTCTGTAAGAAATGCAGCACTTCCACGGCTGCCGAGTGGCCTCTCTCTGAATCGATATGGCGCAGGAGAGGGTCGATGACTGAGCGGTGGAGCGACATGCCTGCCAGCCTAGCAGAGGGTACGGTGACAGATGACTAGCTGCCGCGCTCTTCATTGGTGTGGTCCGTCGGCCGGTCGATGCGCATTTCGATCTCGTGCGTTCGAAAGCCGCAATGTTCGTAGAAAGGGCGATTCTCCTCGCTGCAGTCGAGAATGACCTTATAGCAACCCTGGTTCCAAGCTTCCCGTACCGCATGCTCCACTAGACGCTTGCCGATGCCTTGGCCTTCGTATCCCTCGCGAGTTGCCACGTCTTCGATGTGTCCCACTTTGCCTCCTTGGTGGATGAACTTCTGTTCCACCAACAGGGATGTCGTGCCTACGGTGCGATTCTCCAGTCGCGCGATGAAGGTGCGAATGCCCTGCGCTATGCGCTGGCGGAGGACGGCCTGAGCGGCTTCGATGGTGAGTTCGACAGCTTTAAGATGACCGAGTGTTGCGAAGAAATCCGCATCGATCGTTGATTCATCCAGTTCATGGATGCTTAGGAGCTTATTTTGTGACATAGGCGCGTCATTCTAGGTTCGTTTCGATTCGAGGCAAGTACTACTGCTACGATCTCATTCATGGTCACCCGCGACGAGGTTATCGCCCACTTGATTGCCCAGCTCCGGCCCGCCGGCGCCGTGCGCAGCCGCAAGATGTTCGGCGAATACGCCCTCTACTTGGACGACACGGTGGTGGCGCTGGTCTGCGACGACCAGCTCTTCGTCAAACCGACCGAGGCCGGCCGCGCGTTCCTGGGCGAGATCGAAGAGGCTCCGCCCTATCCCGGCGCGAAGCCCTACTTCTGGATCGACGAGGGCAAATGGGACGATGATGCCTGGCTCTGCGAGTTGGTGCGGATCACGGCGGAGGCGCTGCCGGCACCAAAGGCCAAGAAGACGATCAGTGCGACTCGGCGTACGCCTTGAAGTTATCCATGATCGCCTGCCAACCTGCGCGCTGTAGTTCGGCCGGGTTCTCATTCTCGGGATCGAAGTGCTCAGTCACCACCGTTTGGTCGCCCTTGGTCTCGAAGAGGACCTGCACCTTGCGGCCGTCGCCTAAGACATAGGCGATTTCTTTCTCCAGCTCGACTTTGCTGTAGGTACCGGCGAAATCGAAGCCCACGCTGCCGTCCCTGGCCTCCATGCGGCTACTGAACGTGCCGCCCTCGCGCAGGTCGTTCTCGGCGCGCGGCGTGTGCCAGTCGGGCGAAGCGCTGTTCCACTTGGTGATGTGTGCGGGCTCGGTCCAGAGCTGCCAGACCTTGGCGACGGGGGCGTTGATGGTGGTGGTGACGGTGATCTGGGTGGGCATAGGAAAAGTGAGGAGAAATAGCGGAATGACAAGGGGATTAGCGGCGCTTCTTCGCCGTGGCCGGACCGCAGCCCAGGTCGCAGCCGATGGCAACGACGAGGATGATCAGGCTCAGCCAGCTCCATTCGCCGCCCAACCAGTTTTGCACCGCGCTGTACCAAAGCGTGGTCGTGGGCAGGAAGAAGAAGCCGAGGATCGGCCAGAGGCGTGTTTCGAAGACTCCCTCAAACCAGTTTGATGCCAGCCACAGCAGGGCGATGACGAAGCGCGGGGCGAACAGACCGATGAGACCGAGAACGAGTGGCATGAGGTGGGGAGGGAGGGGATGGAGCGGGTAGCGGGAATCGAACCCGCGTCACCAGTTTGGAAAACTGGGGTAATAGCCATTATACGATACCCGCGTACCAAAGAACCGGCGTCAGAATACGCGACGTTCCGCTGCAATTGAAGGGCTTACAGCTTCATGCCGTAGGCCCGCAGATTCAGCCGCTGGACGTTTTGGACCACCCAGGCGTGGATGCCGCGGATGGAGAGGTGCGGCACCGGGAAGAGCGTGCAGTCGAGCACGGCGAGGCGCGTGTTCTCTGGTCCGGGTTCTTGTCGTAGTGAAATATTATCGAGATAGGACTTCGCGGCCACGATTTTGCCGGCGTTGAAGCCCATCACGTCCAACCAGAGGCGGTGGTCGAGCATCAATTGGCGATTCTGATCGAGCAAATTGGCCAGTTCTTGCCGCAGCGTCTCTTCTTCCATGTGCCTTGGCAGCAAGTCGGCAATAGGCAGGAACGGTTGCACTAAAGCGTAGGCATCGCGCTCCTGGGTTGTTTCCACGCGTGGCGCGACCACCGTGGGGCTGAATGTCTCGGCGCAGAGCGCCACGTCTCGCTCCATTTGGTCCACACTTGGCGTAATGCCGGGACTAACTAGGAGTGAGAAGAGGTCACGCCAGGTCTTGGCGCGGGGATACTTCACTACTTCGCCCTCGCCGTAGGCACGCACCACATGCTGGGCGCCGGCGCCAACAAATCGTCCCACCTCCAGGCTGTCAATTGCCGGAAAGCGTCCCAGGTATGCCAGTTCATGTTTGGCGGGCCGTGCCTCTTTGCAGGGTGACATGGCCGCGCATAGTACGGGCGTCGGCCGCGCTGTCTAGTGTTCCGCCGCTTTTCTCGCGAGCTGCTCCAGGCGGGCGGCATCCGGCTTCCGCCACGGATGGCAGCTGAGCACTCGTGCAGCCGCCGCCGCGCCGCCCATCACCAAGCCGTCGCGGTTGATGCGTTGTTTGGCGTACTCCGAGCAGGTGGGGTGCTGCGGACAGTAGCCGTGCGGAAAGAGCACTTTTAGCGGTCCGTGGTCCGGCGACAGTGTCCGCTGGTAGAGCCAGACAAGACCGAGACCGGCCCGCGAGGGCAAGGCCAGGAGATGGCGGAGAAACGTCGTCATGTGCTATACCCATCGTAGCGCTTCCCGCCCCTCCACATGGACATGATTTCTACTTCGCAGCTCATCGCCTTCACTTATGCCGCTGTGGCAGTCATGTTGGTGATTGCACTCTACCACGTGATTATCATTCTGGTGGATCTTCGCAAGATCATCCGTAAAGCGGCGAATGTGAGCGAACACTTGGAATCCACCGTTCTACAGCCGCTCTCGTGGGTGGAGCATGGCGTGGCCCTGGTGTCATCATTCTTGGCGGCCAAGGCGAAGCACGCCGAAGAGACCGAAGACGACAGCGACAAGAAGCACTCGCACAAGCATCACGAGAAGAAAGACTAATCAGAGCGACTGCTTGTCGATGAATACGCGAATGAAGAGTCGCTTCACGACCTCGATGGAGGCGTCGAATAGTTGGGCAACCAGGCTGTTGAGACGGCGGATCTTGGCGTAGAGCTGGGCCAGTTCGTAGGCGGCGCCGGGTCGATCGGAAGCGGTAAGTTTCGCGGCTTGGCGGCGCAGTTCGGTTACTTCCTTGGTGATGTGCGCTTCAAGGTGCACCTGCATCACCGGTATATCGGGCAGAGCGGCCAGTGCCTCTTCGCGCGCGCTGATCGTGGGGTCGGCCGCACCGTTGGCTTGCCCCTGGCTGCCACTCCAGTCGCCGGAGGCATCGCCCTGTTTTTCCGACGGTGTACTGGCAGCCATGATGGCACCGAGCAACGTTTCCAGTTGTCTTGGCTGCGTGACAATGAGCGCCTGGTTGGGCACCTGTTCCATGGCCGGTGCTTGATCGGGTGCGACGTTGAGCAACAGCTCCATTATCCGCCTTTTAGGGCAAATTAGCAAGTCCCTGGGCTACTTTTGCGTGGTATGGTGTTGCTGCTTTCCCAACGACGTATGACCTCGGAATCCACCGTTTTTCATAAGATCCTGGCCCGGGAGATTCCGGCCGACATCGTTTTTGAAGACGATGGTGTGTTGGCCTTTCGTGATATTCATCCCAAGGCGGCCACGCATATTCTATTCATTCCCAAGCAATTCGTTGCCTCCATAGCCGACGTGGCGGCCGAAACGGCCCACCTCCCCGGTCTGCTCATTCTGACGGCGCAGGAGTTTGCCAAACAGAAGGGTGTCGACGGCTATAAGCTGGCGTTCAACGTGGGCAGGGGCGGCGGTCAGGAAGTGCCCTATCTCCATCTGCATTTTCTGAGCGATAAGAAGGTATAAAAAGACCCCTCCGCGCGGGAGGGGTGATGGATCAAGGTCGACGCAACCTCTCTCCGGGGTCCATAGGCATCAGTGCCAGGACTAGCAAGATTAGGCAGCACAGGATGACTACGGCTGACTGTCGCCGGTCCCGATGCATCTGTTCGATGCTGGCATCGGCATCGGCCTGTCGTCGAAGTTCGGAATATGCCGCGTCTTCTGCGCCGATCTGCAGCCGCAAGCGGTCCGCCTTCTCAAAGGTGCGGGCTTCGGCCAGGTTCCGCCAGGCACTCTCTTTCTCGAGGGGCACGAGACGCGCTTCAAGCGTCGTTATGGTCTGTTGAGCGGCATGCTTCGCTTTGGTGGCTGCGGCCAGCTGCTCGCGGATCTGTCGCATCTCCGTCTTGGCCGCTTCGGTGGCCGCGCAGATGTCCTTCAGTTCTGAGACTGCGGCCACAAAAGCGGCCTTGGGGTCTTCCTCTGCGGGTGCCTGGTTCATCCGGCAAAGCACCCCGATGAGCATAACTACCGCGGCCAGCCCCAGCAGTCCGATGCCGACCGTCCGCCACCTCTGTCGTGACATCGTGATTACCTCCGCCTATGGTTGAAAGGGTCATAATCCGCTGTATTTCTACTTCTGTACGGCTTTTCTGTCTACAAAAAGAGACCCCTCTCGTAGTGAGAGGGGTCCAGATTCCAGTTCCGTTACCAGCGCCGACGCGAGAGTGCGCCGCAGATCGTGATGAAGACGAGGATCGCGACGGCTAGCATGCCGGCGCCGAGCCACCGGGCTTCGGTCTCTGCGGCCTGCATCTTAGCGTCGGCCTCCGCCTCCTCGCGCAGGGCATCGTACGCGGTCGCCTCTTCCACTTGGCCAGTCTGGCGCACCCAGTCCGCGTGACGGAAGGCCCGCACTTCGCGCGTCTTTGCGATCATCTCCTCGCGCAGGGCTTCGGCTAGGTCGCGTTCGGCCTGCTCCACGGCCACTGCCGCCGTCTCTGCTGCTGCCTTGGCGGTTTCGAGCTTGGCCATCGCCTGAGCGGCTTCCTTCGTGGCCACCTTGGCGTTCTCGACTGCCGCCTGCGCGTCTTCAGCGGCCTTCGGGAAGGCTTGGGCCGCCTCGATCTGGCGGGCCTCCCGCACATCCTTGTTCTTCTCAGCGGCGGCGCGTTCATTCTGCACCGCGATCCAGATCACTGCTGCCATCCCTGCCGCGCTGATGGTCAACATCGCCGCCGCGAACATCCAGTACACCTTCGCCGACATCTCTTGTTGCGACACTGACTTGTCTCCCTGTGTCGCCGTCCATCTCCCACCACGGTTTCTGCCCATGGTTTCAAGGATCCGGAATCTATGATTTTAATACACTATAATACTAAAATTGTCAAGTAACTCGGTCATCAGAAAAAGCCCGACTGTCGTCGGGCGAAAGGTGGCCGTCAGGCGGCCAGGGCGGACAGCAGGGCGGCGGCATCGGCACTGCGGCTTACGACCAAGCGGGTGATAACCCGGTCGGACAGATTGCGTACAAGGACGAAGCTCGCCTCGGTCACCCAGAAATCCAGGTGCGCCATTTGGAGGTCCGAGTCGTCATCGGGGTCGAGGGGGCGGAAGACTTCGATGTCCCAGAGTAATGCGCCATCCGTGATGACAATCTGTAGTGGCGCTTCCGTCTTAGGATCGAGGGCGATGGACCAATGCAGCTTGAACCGCGAGTGTTTCTTGATGGTCCGGTTCCAGCGCGAACAGTGCGTACGGGCGACGGTGACTGCGTCCATGTCGGCGTCTCCTGATCAAAAAGGACAGCGTGACTAGATTCGTTATAGTCACCACCTCTCAAGCCTGTCAATGCCTGCTTTGCAGCCAGAGCGCAGCACGTCATCCGTTAATTCGTCGAACGAGGTGATGTGCCAATGGGCCAGGTGTATGTCTTGCCAGTGCTGTCCTGGTGGGTGAAATCCAACCACACGCATACCTGCGGCTATGGCCGCCGCCGCGCCGGCGTCGGTGTCTTCGATGGCCAGGCAATCGATTGGCGAAAGGCAGAGCTTCTCGGCGGCCTTGAGGTATACGTCGGGCGCGGGCTTGCTGCGTGTCACCTCATCACTCGTCGTAATGTCGCCGAAGCGTTCGCGCAGATTGATGCGTCCGAGTAATAACTCGATCCACTGGCGCTCACTCGCCGAGGCAATGGAGGGTAGGGGAACGAGGGGGGCGAGCCGGTCGAGCAGTGCGCCGATGCCGGCTGTGGGCCCTGCGTGCACTTCGTAAATTTCCTTCGAGAGCAGCCGTACGTGGGTGACGAACTCCTCGTAGGGCATGGAAAAGCCAAAATCTCGCGTCAGAATATCGTGACAGTTACGGTTGTTGTGACCCTTGAGCAGGCGTTGCTTCTCATCGTCCCAGATGGGCAGCACTTTTCGGACGTGGGCCGCGCCAAGGCGGTCCCAGTGTAATTGACTGTCCACTACCACGCCGTCGAAGTCGAAGATGACCGCGCGCATCGGTCTAGGGATGGTAGCGGAGATCATCTCAAAAACGTCACATTTTTAGAAAGGCCCGGCCAGGCGCGACGTCTTCGCTGGCACGTATCTCCTTCCCTTTTCTTCCTATGCATCACATGCCGCCCAATACTCCTTCTGGAGATGGTGATGATAATCGCGATGTGCCTGTTGCCCCTAATCGACACGGCCAACCGGGCGTGCCGCCCGAGTCGCGCGATCCCATGAGGCCGGAAGGTGACGATGGTGAAGGAAATTCCACTCGATGACGATCGACGTTGAAAAAAGCGGGCCGATCCTGGGAGGGCGGCCCGCTTTTTGTGATGGATCAAACGATGATCAGGCCTCGTACCCGGCGGCTTCGGCCTCCTCGGCGGTGGCGAAGCTTACGCGGTTCTCGTCCTTGATCTTATCGGCGGCAGCCGATGCGGCCGGGTAGTACTTCTTACCGGTCTTGCTGGCCACAAAGCCATCGGCGGACGACTCTTCCTTCTTGGAGGAGCCTTCGGCCTTGGCCTTCTCTTCGGCCTCGCGCTCCTTCTGGAGCAAGGCCAGGGTCTCTTTGTCGATGGGCTTCAGAGCCTTAATCGAGAGGCCGATGCGGCGCTCGTCGACGTCGATGTTGATGACCTGCGCCTCAACCTTCTGGCCGATCGTGAGGGCCTCGGACGGGTCGTTCACCTTCTGGTGAGCGATCTCGGAGAGGTGCACGAGGCCGTTGATGTCCTTCTCCAGGCGGAGGAAGGCGCCGTAGTCGGCAAAGCGCACGACTGTGCCGGAGACCTTCTTGCCCACGGGGTAGCGCTCGGCCACCTCCTCCCACGGGTCTTTCGTCAGCTGCTTCATGGAAAGCGAGAGCTTGTCGCCGTCGACGCCGATGACCTTCACAGTCACGCGGTCGCCCACTTCGGCGTGCTCGGAGGGGTTCTTCACGTGGCCCCAGGCAATCTCGGAGATGTGGACGAGGCCCTCCAGGCCGTCGAACGTGACGAACAGACCGAACTTCACCAGGCCGCTCACCACGCCGTCCTTCACGTCGCCGATGCGCAGGTGTTCCAGGGCCTTGGCGCGCTCCTCGGCCATGGCGTCGCGCTCGGAGACCACGATCTTGCCGGCCTCTTCGTCCATCGTGACGATCTTCACGTTGAAGGTGTGGCCGATGAACTTCTTGAGGCGGTTAATGATCTCGCCGGCGTCGGAGTTGCCCACGCGCGGGTAGTTGACCGGGGAGAGTTGTGATACGGGGAGGAAAGCGCGGATACCGTCGATGTTGGCAATGAGTCCGCCCTTGTTGGCTTCTTGAGCTGTGAACTTCATGGTCTGCTCGGCAGCCACCATGTCGTGGAAGCGGTCCCACGCCTTCTTCTGGCTGGCCATGCGCAGCGACATGATGACGAGGCCTTCGTCGCTCTCTTCTTCAAGGACGAGTGCGGCTACCTGATCACCCTCCTTTAAATCCTTGAACGTGTTGAAGGAGTCGCGCAGTTCGCGGCCAGAGATAATGCCCGTGGCCACGCCGCGGAGGTCGATGAGGATCTTGTTCTTGCCGCGGAAGACAACGGTGCCTTCAACGAGTTCGCCCGGCTCCGCGCGGAATACGGCAGGGGACGACTTCATGAGCTCGGCCATCGGGCCGGTCGGGGCGGCGGGGGTCTTTTTCACCATAAGAAAGGAGGGGTGCAAGAGGGGAAGTAAGGGGGTCCGGCGCCCTTGCACGAGCGGCGTCCGGAAACTGGCCGTATTCTACGGATGGAGGGTCTATTGTCAAATTTGCTTGCGATTCGGAATGGGCGTCCTTGTGCCTATCTACTTTAAAAAGTATAGTGACTTCATGACGCTCATCCCTGCCTTCGAGTGGCGCTACGCCACGAAGACCTTCGATCCGACCAAGACAATCTCCGCTGCCGATTTCCAAGAACTCCTCCAGGCACTTCGTCTTGCGCCCTCGTCGTTCGGCTTACAGCCGTGGCACTTCGTCGTTGTGACCGATCCCGAGCTGCGCAGGAAGCTCCAGGGGCACTCCTGGCACCAGCCTCAGGTCGTCGATGCTTCGCACCTGGTGGTGCTCTGCGCCTTGAAGAATGTGGACCAGGAATACATCGAGCGCTACATCGCGCACATGGCCGAGGTTCGCGCCGTACCCATGGAGGCGCTCGCAGGATTTCGCGACATGCTGCTCAACGCCGTCGCCGGCAAGGGGCCGCAGGCTGCGGCCGAGTGGGCGGCCCGCCAAGTCTACATCGCGCTGGGTTTCCTGTTAGCGGCTGCGGCCGAGAAGGGGATTGATAGCACACCCATGGAGGGCTTCGACTCTAAGGCGTACGAGCAGGAGCTGGGACTTAAGGATTCACCGTGGATGCCCGTACTCGTTTGCCCGCTGGGCTACCGCAGTGCCGACGACAAACACGCCGCCTACAAGAAGGTGCGCTTCCCGCTTGAGACGCTCGTAGAGCA
Source organism: uncultured Candidatus Peribacteria bacterium (assembly GCA_964648045.1). Classification (GTDB taxonomy): domain Bacteria; phylum Patescibacteriota; class Gracilibacteria; order Peribacterales; family Peribacteraceae; genus JAGOUB01. The sequence goes on along the minus strand of CAZYNU010000001.1, from coordinate 9,099 downwards.
GCGCTGAGTTGACTTACAGCTTGGTGGCGTCTTCGCGCAGCGGGTCTAGATCTTGCGGGATCTTCTGCTCCTGCGAGGTCTTGGGGTTGTAGATTTGGTAGAACAACTCGAGAAGATCGCGCGTGGTGAGTCGGCGAGTGTGCAGGCCGATGTTATTCAGGCCGGCGGCCACCAGGTCGACGCGTTCGGTGAGCTGCTTGCTGTACGTCTGGAACTCGCGAGCACGCTGAGCGGCCTTGGCCGCAGTGTCGTCGGGGCTCAGCCAGTCGAAAAACTGCTCCAGCAGGGTCTTATGGCGCACGGCACGATCCAGCGGAACTACCACGTAGAAACGCTTCTGCATGATGTCGGCCACGTCGAGCATGCGCTGGATGAAGCGCACGTACGCTTCGGTCTGTTCGGCCAGGCGCTCGTTCTTCTGTTGGGCGCCCAGGGTGCTTAAGGTGTTGAGGTATTCGTCCACGTTCGTCTTCGTGGAGCGCATGACGATCTGCAGCGGGAAGGTGAGCGTGTTCACGAAAGCTGCGTAGCCCGCGATGATGGCCTGCTGCTCCACCTCGCTCTTGAGGTTGAAGTTAAGGGCCTCGATGGCGATGATCGCGCGCAGGCCGCCATTCTTGAGGGCCACGGTGTCGCCGCGGATCTCCGCGATGGGAAGAAACCGCTGCGTGGCTGCGCCTGGCTTGCGTTTGCGCTGTTTGACGCTGGAGGGGGCGACGGGGTCGGTCATGCGGAGAGGTCGCGGAGAATGGGAGCGGGAGTGGGCGGATTCGACAGAATGGACGAGCGTGCGCGTACCGGCGCAGCTGGAGATGCGGGTTCAGGTGCGGGTGCGGGTGCGGCTGTCACCGGGCGCGGTGCGGCGCGGTCGAGGACTACGCTCAGGTCGGCAAAGCTCGCATTGGTGGCAGTGGCAGTGGGCGGTACGGCTTTCTTTTCCGGCTCGGGTGTAACGGCCGTCTTGATGTTTACCGAGATGCCAACGCGAGGTTCAAACAGGCGCGTATTAGGCTTGTTCATGCTCTCAAAAGCGAGCAGGAGGAGGCGGAAAATGCTCAGGTCGTTCACTGTTACAAAGGCGAAGACCACCGACAGCGCCGCCGGAATCCACAGGATGATCGTCAGGACGAGATTGGGTGTGCCGTAGAGTTTTTGAGCCGTAATGTAGAGGATGTAACTGAAGCCGCCGCCCAGCGCGACGGTCAAGATCTGGCGCAGCGTCAGGGGACCGACGATGCGATCCTCGATGTAGACGTTCTGCGGGATTTTGACAGCGTCGATGGGCATATCTGGATAGTATACCACGAAACGTCCCCGTGGAGAATCCGGGCTTTTCCTCCAGTCCTAGACGTTTTCCGGCAATACAACCAAAGACCCCCGAGTGTTGGGGGTTCAGTTGGCTTGGTGATTCCTTGGCTTTAGGCCGTTACTTCCTCGTTTTCAACCATCTCTGAGGCCGCTTTTTCCGTCGATTCGCCCCGGTTGAACGTGAGGCGGTCGCCCTCGGCCACGTCGATCACGACGGTGTCGCCGGGCGCGAACATGCCCTTTAGGATCTGCTCGGCCAGCTCGTCTTCCAGACGTTCTTGGATGACCCGGCGGACCGGACGGGCGCCGTACTCCGGATCGAAGCCGTGCAGGGCCAGGTGTGAGACGGCCTTAGTCGATACCTTGAGCTGGTAACCCTGGGCCTTGAGACGTGCGCGGAAGGAGTCGAGGTGGATCTTCACGATCTTCTGGATGTGCGCCTGCGTGAGAGCGTTGAAGACGATGATGTGATCGATGCGGTTCAAGAACTCGGGGCGCATGTGCTCCTTGAGCTCGCCGATGACTTCCTGGCGGCGCTGCTCGTACTCGGCTTCCTCGGTCTTGGCGGCTTCGTCGTCGGTCTTAAAGCCGATCTTTGCCGCTTGCTGCGTCAACTTCTTGGCGCCCACGTTCGACGTCATAACGATGATCGTGTTGCGGAAGTCGACCTGCTTGCCCTGGCCGTCGGTGAGCACGCCGTCTTCCAAGATCTGCAGGAGCAGGTTGAAGAATTCGGGGTGCGCCTTTTCGATCTCGTCGAAGAGCACGACGGAGTAGGGCTTACGCCGGACGGCCTCGGTGAGTTGGCCGCCCTCCTCGTAGCCCACGTAGCCGGCGGTGGTACCGGTGAGGCGGGAGACGTTGTGGCGTTCCATGAACTCCGACATGTCGATCTTAATGAGGGCGTCTTCCTTGGCGTACACCTCGCGGGCGAGCGTGCGGACAAGCTCCGTTTTCCCCACGCCGGTGGGGCCTAGGAAGAGGAACGAACCGATGGGGCGGCGCGTGTCGCCGATGCCGACGCGGCTGCGGCGAACGGCGCGGGCGACCTTCTTGATGGCGTCATCCTGGCCGATGACCGACTGTTTGAGGACCAATTCCAGGTTGGCGAGGCGCTTCACTTCGCTCTTCATCATCTTCGTGACGGGCACGCCGGTCATGCGGGCGACGACGGAGGCGATGTCATCTTCGGTAATGGCAATGGGGGAGCGGGCGTCGCCGTCTTGGGCCTTGAGCAGCGCGTCGCGCTTCTCTTTGAGCGCCTGCTGCTCTTGCTTGAGCTTTAAGGCCTGGTGGTACTTCTGGTCATGCACAGCGGCTTGCTGCTTCACCGTCAGCTTCTCGAGTTTGGCCTCGATGTTTTTTAGCTCAGGGAAGGCGTCGGTGCGCGACAGGCTCTTACCGGCAGCCGCCTCGTCGAGCACGTCGATGGCCTTGTCGGGCAGGTAGCGCTCGGTGATGTAGCGCGAGCTGAGCTTCACGGCGGCTTCTAGGGCGCTGTCTTCGATGGTCAGATGATGGAAGGCCTCGAACGTCGGCCGAATGCCTTTGAGAATCTTCAGAGCGTCCTCCTGGTTTGGCTCCTCAGCCATGACGGTCTGGAAGCGGCGCTCCAGGGCGCGGTCTTTCTCGATGGTGCGGTACTCGTCCAGGGTGGTGGCGCCGATCACCTGGATGGTGCTGCGCGAGAGGGCGGGCTTCAGGATGTTGGCGGCGTCCAGTGAGCCTTCGGCGGCGCCGGCGCCCACCACGGTGTGCAGCTCGTCGATGAAGAGGATGATCTGTTTCTCGCTCTGGGTGGCCTCCTTGATGATGTCCTCAAAGCGCTGCTCGAACTCGCCGCGGTACTTGGTACCGGCCACGAGCGAGCCCATGTTCAGAATAAGCACGCGCTTATCGCGCAGCGGCGCAGGCACGGAGCCGGCCACGATGCGCTGGGCCAGGCCCTCCACGATGGCGGTCTTACCCACGCCGGGCTCGCCGATAATCACCGGGTTGTTTTTCGTTTTGCGCGACAGAATGTGGATGATGCGTTCAATCTCCGTGTCGCGGCCAATGATCGGGTCGAGCTTCTTCTCCTTGGCGCGCGCCACCAGGTCGTCGGTGAAATAGTCGAGGGCGGGCGTCTTGCTGTTTTGGTCACCGCGGCGGCGCTTCAGCCCCTCGGGCTCGCCGGCGGGTGCGCCGTTCTGGGCGCCGGCAATGGCACCTTGAAGGCCTTGGAAGAACGCTTCGAGCGACTGTTCGACGTTGCGGTTCTGACCGCGGAAGGTGTTGATCTGGCCGAACATTTCCTCCACGTGCGCCTTCAAGTCATCGGGCTCCACCTGCATGTTCTCCAAAATGAGCGTGGCAGCGTTTTTGCCGGTGGAGACGAGCGAGTACAGCAGGTGCTCCGTGCCGACGTTGGCGTGGCGGAACTTGTGGGCGGTGGTGACGGCCTGCTCGATGACGGTGTGCAAGAAGACGGACAGGCCGTGCTTCACGTGCTTGCCTTCGATGTTGCCGGTCTTGCTGGCCTCAGCAGGATGCGTACGTTTTCCAGCGTCACGCCTGCGCCCGTGAAGAGCGAGAACCCCAGCGATTTCGGAATCGATAGCAGGCCAAGCAAGAGGTGCTCGGTGCCGATGTAGGCGCTCTGCATCGCCTTCGCCTCTTGTTCAGCGATCTGGAGGGCGAGCTTGGCGTTAGGGGTGAAGCGGTCGAACGGGTGCATAAGTGAGTGAAATGGAATCATTTATCACTCTATTTGTGTGAGTGACAAGACGTCAATGGCGTCAGGAAATAATAGCCGAGTTTTTCCTTTTCGGTGAGTGCGCCAACTTAAAAGAAGTGTTCTGGTAGACGAAAAAGTCTGCCTCATTGTACTTTTCCGCGCTTCGGTCGCTGATCATGACGTGATCATGTCATGAATGCTGTACTTACGCCTGGTGCTGTTGACGCTTCTGGTCGCGGCGTCGGCGTAGGTCTTCGAGGAAGATCGCCAGGATGGTGGTGGCCGGCACAGCGAGGAGAATGCCGAGGATGGGGTGGATAGTGTTGGGGAAGCTGACGGCCACGAGCATGGCGAACATCACGGCCACCGGCGACAGGCCGACGGCGCGCTTCATGACCATCGGGACGAGGAAGTTATTCTCCAGCCATTGGATGACATAGAAGAGGACGGCGACGAGCAGCGCCCACTGCGGTCCCTCTTGCGTTAGCGCCACGAGCACCGCGGGTACGGCGGCGAGCAGCGGCCCAAGGTAGGGGATGAATTCGGTCATGCCTGCCAGCACAGCGAGCGTGAGGGCGTAGTCCAGACCTACGATCGAGAGCGCAGTGAAGACCAGGACGGCGATGCAGAGGGCGAGGATCGCCTGGCCGCGAGCCCATTGGGCGATTTTGACGTGGATAGCCTGCGATTTGTCGTCCAGATACCCGCGGTAACTAGCTGGCAGCAGGCCGCGCACCCATTGGCGAATGGACTCGCGTTCCAACTGGATAAAGCAGGCCAGGGCCAAGACCACCGTTGTTTCGGCTACGAAACTGAGGGCCGATCCGGCTAAGCCGAAGGCAAACTGGAGCGATCCTTGGGCGGCCGAGCTGAGGTTTTGGCCTAGCTGCTGGAGGGCGAAGCTGAAGTTATTGAGTGACGGGTCGGCGAGCACGGTTTGCAAGAGATCGTGCAAACGTGCGTTCGCTTCCGCGGAGATAAATGGGAGAACGAAGTTTGGGTCGCGTACGAAGGTATTGGCGGCCACGGTCATGCGCGACACCATCTCGGTGATCTGCGTGCCCAGCAGCGGCACCAGTGACACCATTAAGCCAACGATGATGACGATGGCGGCCAGATAATGGATGAGCACAGCCAGCAGTCGTGGCACCTTGAGACGCTCCAGAAAGCGGACGCTCGGGTCGATGATGGCCGACACGAAGAAGCCCAGCAGCAGCAGGATGATGGCATCTTGGAGCTGAATGACGAGCCAGGCTCCCACGACCACGGCCAGCACCGCTAGGGCAGCGCGGGCGACGCTCCACGTGGAGAGATCGACCATCATTTGCGGCTCGCGCTCGTTGGATGGCAGGGGGGCTGCGGGCGGAGTGTCGCCATTTTCCTTGTGACGCTTCTGCAATTCCTCACGCGTGCGTTGCAGCAAGTCTTGCGCGCGCTGGCCAAGGATGCGGAACGACTCGAAGGCCGAAGACTGGGGGAGTTTCTTATTGGTCATCCGTTAATGAGGGCGGAAACGATGAAGTCGACAATGAGGAAGGCGCAAGCGCAGACGATGAACCCAAGAATGGAGTACATGATGCGGTTCTTGCCCGAGGCTTTGTCTTCGGTGACGCCGGAGATGGCCAGTTGATAGCCGCCAATCATGACGTTGATCATGAAGATCATGCCGGTGGCGCCGAAGATCATCTTTACCAGAAAGGCAATGAAGTTCGGAATACAGGAGGAATCGAGAATGCCTGTCACGAAGTCGCATCCCTCAATGCCGTCGGCGATTAGGGCGAACTCCTGGGCGCGGACTGGCACAGCGGCGAGCCCGGCCAGCAGGCCGAGCGCCAGGACCATCCGATTGCCGTGTTTGTGCAGGATGGAGAGCATCGTTTTCTCCCCATAGTATACTTGTTTTCTCCCCCATCCGGAAGGACACTGGGGCGCGCATGTCGCTGGACAGAACCTCAAAATCTGGCTTCTCCTGGGCTCGGGCGCCTCGTCCGATGGTCGCGCTGGCGCCGATGGCGGGCGTGACGGATGCCTCCTATCGTCAGTTTATCAAGAAAATCTGCCCGGAAACCATTCTCTACAGCGAATTCTTGTCCACTGATGCCATTTCCTATGGTGCCAAGAAGACGATGGGCATGATGGAGTTCAATCCGGCCTTAGAGCAGCCATTCATTGTGCAGATTTTCGGTGACGAGCCGGAGCACTTTTTGACAGCGGCGAAGGTGGTGGAGCAGATGGGAGCCGACGGCATCGACATTAACATGGGTTGCCCGGCGGCCAAGGTGGTGTCGTCGTGCCATGGTGCCGCCCTCATCAAGAGTCCTGAATTGGCGGCCGAGTTGGTGCACGCCACCTGCAAGGCCGTCTCTATTCCTGTCAGCGTGAAAACTCGCCTGGGCTGGGATAAAAAGGATGGGCTCATCACGTTCTGTCGCGGACTCGTAGAAGCTGGTGCCAGCTCGCTTGCCATTCATGGCCGCCGCTACTGCGATAAGTTCGGCGGCGAGGCCGATTGGGAGCCGATTTACCGGCTAAAGGAAGCTTTCCCTCACATTCCGGTGTTGGGAAATGGCGACATCAAGTCTGGTGCCGATGCGCTGCGCATGCTGAAGAACCTTGATGGCGTCATGGTTGGTCGGGCCACCTTCGGTAACCCTTGGGTGATGGCTGACATCGTTGAGTCGTTCAAGGTGGGTAGTCCCGTCACGCCAACCGTTGGCCAACTGAGTTTCAGTCAAAAGGTACCGTACATTCTTGAGCACTGCCGCTTGTCGGTGGAGGTGAAGGGGCCGCTGCGCGGTACGCGCGAGATGCGTCGTCATCTTTGCGGTTACATCAAGGGTTTCGACGGTGCCGCCGAGATTCGCGCCAAGCTAATGGTGACCGACGACATGGCCGACGTGATGCGCCTGGTGGAGCAGACGGGAGAGCGGTTGGCAGCCGAAGAGGTGACGCCAATTGCGGCTTAAGCGCGAAAAAAAATGGACGACGGCATGGAGCCGTCGCCCGGGTGCTTAGTTGCTCCGGCGGTAGAAGTGGGCCTTGGGCGCGATGATCGCAGATTCGCGGTGGAGCAACGCCCAGCCCATGGCCAGGATCATGCGGCCGTAGGCCTCGTCCAAGTCGGCCTGGAAGCCGCTGATGCCAACAGCCCAGTCTTGTTCTACGACTCCGCCGCCATGGCAGATGTCGCCGATGCGAATCAGATCTGGACGGTAGCTGAGCATTTCGCGTGTGGCCATGCGGTCGCGCCAGGCCATGTAGGTCTTGATGCGAGCGAGGCGCGGCAGCGAGAGGCGATTGGATTCCTCCGGCTGGCCGATGGGCAACTCGTAGAGGATGCCGCCCTCGGCGCTCCACGTCTCGACAGTCAGGCCATCGCGGCGCGCGAAGGCGGGATTGCCCACGACGATGTGGGCGGTCCGTGCAGCGAGCCGGTGCTCGATGGCATACTGGATGGCCGGCAGGACCGCCTCTACAGCCTTTCTCGCCAGGTCGACGCTGACCAGCAGTGGCTGGCTCATGACGTACTCCTTGGGTTCGACGGGGTGAATGTACCGCTATGACCCTAGCAGATTGTCGTCTTTTGTCAGGCTGTCTCTTCCCAATCTTCCACATCACCGCTCTCGAAGGCGCCCAAACCCTCGGGGTTTACGCCCCTCAGCGGGACGGCCAGCAAGCGCTTGAGCGGCTTCACCTCTTTATTGTTGGCAAAGGGAATCTCGCGCGTGTCTTCGCCCAGCACGGCCGAATGCTCCAGTACCCCTTCTACTTCGCGGTTGCCGACCAGGCGGAGCACGGCCTGCCGCACATCGGAGAGTGTGATCTGCACCGTGCCCGGCTTGAGGTGCCAGCCTTCCTCGCTCGCCTTCGGCTGATCGATATCCAGGCGGATGGCCTGACCCGAGGTCTTTGGTCCCACGATGAGGAAGTATCGGTCATCGCTGCCGGCCACCACGTGGCGGATGGTGTCGCGGAACTCTACGAGCAAGCGGCGCAGTCCGTCGACTGTCAGATCGTCGAGGCGGACGCGGAGGGTGAGTAGGTCGAATGTCGATGCGGATGGGTGATTGGTCATAGGAGAGATTGGTTCAGTGTAGCACTAAAAAACCGGCCGTACGGCCGGTTTTGAGAAGTTCGTGCGTGGGGGATTAGAGCGTCACCTTCAGGCTGGGGCCCATCGTGGGGGCAACGGTCACGTTCACGATGTAGACGCCCTTAATGCCGCCGGGCTGAGCCTCTTTGATGGCGGCTATGATGGCCTCGAGGTTCTCCTTCAGCTTGGCAGCGCCGAACGATACCTTGCCGAACGGGGCATGGATAATGCCGAACTTGTCCATCTTGCACTCAATGCGGCCCTTCTTGAGTTCCTCGATCGTCTTGCCGATATTCTCGGTGACGGTGCCGGCCTTGGGGTTGGGCATGAGGCCCTTCTGACCGAGAACCTTCGCGATCTTGCCGAGGTTCTTCATCATCGCGGGAACGGCGACGGCAATGTCGAAATCGATGGTGCCGGCTTCAATTTCCTTCACCAGGTCTTCGCTGCCGGCCTTGTGGGCGCCGGCCTTCTTGGCTTCAGCCACCAGGTCATCGGGCACGAAGGCTGCGATCTTCACGGACTTACCGGTGCCGTTGGGCAGGCTCACGACCGTACGCACGAGCTGATCGGCCTGGGTGGTGTCGGCGTTGATGCGGATGTGCACCTCGGCGCTAGCGTCGAACTTGGTGGTGGAGAGTTTGGGCAGCAGGTCGCAGGCCTCGGCGATGGAGTAGGCCTTCTTGGGGTCGACCAAAGCGGCCGCCGCCTTGTACTTCTTGCTGCGGGCAACGCCAGTGACTTTGTCTCGCTTGAGACGGGGGCTGGTTCCAGGGGCGCGGTTATCCGGCATGGGATTGGGGGGAAGTGGTGCAGGCGTCCGTTGGCGGACTCCCACTAAAAGTGGATAGATTTTAAAGGGGATTCGGGCGATGGCAAGTGGTTTTGTCATTCCTTTTAGTTCCTTTGGAGCAGGTGCCAACCAACGGTATCCACTTTCTTTGGCGCAAAGAAAGTGGAGAAAGAAACAGGCCGCTGACGT